>JAJXYV010000242.1 GCA_021780435.1 Pseudomonadota bacterium | reverse complement strand
CGCTGCTTGACAAACAGACGACAGCGCGTATGGTGCGCTCGAGTTTGGGCCGGAGCGATCCGGCCCCTTTTGTTCCGTCAATGGCCTCCATCCGGATTTTCAGGATGCGGCGCCAGCTCCGCTTTCAGGGTTCGAAACAATGGCCAAGGCCGCCACGATCAAGATCAAGCTGCTGTCGACCGCCGACACCGGCTATTTCTACGTCACCAAGAAAAACGCCCGCACCAAGACCGACAAGCTGGCGTTCAAGAAATATGATCCCGTCGCGCGCAAGCACGTCGAGTTCAAGGAAACCAAGATCAAGTAAGATCTGAAAAGTTTCTGCCAAAGCCGCCTCTGGGCGGCTTTTTTCGTTTCAGGGCCTATATCCTTCGAACACGATCTGATCGGCATGCCGGCAAGCCGCCGCCGCCTGCTGCGGCGAGCGAATCGTCCAGGCCATGACCGGAACCGCCATGGCGCGGGCCAATTCGACCACTGCGGTCGGCAGGTCCATCGCGCGCCAGGACAGGAAATCGGGCCGCGTCGCCCTTGCATGGGTGAAGCGCGCCAGTTCGCGCCATTGGTCGGGGCTGAGCCTTTCGAATTCAGGATCCTCGTAATCGTCCTGGGCGACGATTCCGAGCGGCCAGGGCGCGTCCACGGCGCGCAAGGCGGCGATCAGCGCCGGATCGAAGCTCTTGATCGCGGCCGGGCCCGAATAGGCCGCCAAAACCTCCGCGACCGCGCCGGCCAGAGAAAGATCGCCCGAGAAATCGCTCTTCAATTCGAGAATCACCGGAACGGCGCCGCGGATCGCCGCAAGCCATTCCGCGAAGCTCGGGATTGTCTCGCCCGCCCCGCTCAAGGATATCCGCGCCAATTCGACGGCGTCGCGCTCCGCGAAAGCGCCTGAGTCGTCGGTGAGCCGGTCGAGCTCGTCGTCGTGAAAGACGAAGACGACGCCGTCACGCGAGAGCCTCAGGTCGCATTCGATCGCGTAGCCGCGAAGCATCGCCGCGCGGACCGCCCCGCGCGAATTCTCGACGATCCCGCATTCGCGGTCGTGCAGCCCGCGATGCGCGATGGGCCGCTCCACCAGCCAATCGGGCGCGAAGCGCGGCGGCGCCGTCATGGCGCGATTTCGAAGATCGCCTCGACCTCGACGCAGGCGCCGAACGGCAATTGGGCGACGCCGACGGTCGAGCGGGCATGGACGCCCGCCGGGCCGAGCGCGGTCGCCATCAAGTCCGAGGCGCCGTTCATCACCCCGGCGAGGCCGACAAAATCGCCGGCGCTGTTGATGAAGCCGCCGAGCCGGACGCAGCGTCGAATCCGGCCCAGATCGCCCAACGCCGCTTGCGCCTGCGCCAGACAATTCAGGGCGGAAAGCGCCGCGGCGCGGACCGCGTCGGCCTCCGACACGCCGGCGCCGATCTTGCCGACATGCGCGCTCGCCAGCTTGCCGTCGACGCCGAAGGGCAACTGCCCGGAAATGAACAGGAGCGCGCCGCTCGCGACCGCCGGAACATAATTGGCGATCGGCGCGGCCGGCTGCGGCAGGACGTGGCCCAATTCCTTCAGCCGCCGCTCAATTTCGCTTCCCCTCGTCTCCATCGGCGCCTCCGTCATCCAAGTTTCGCCACAGGCTTCACGCTACAATATTGCCCAGTTAGAGTCTCGCGAACGCGAATCCATCCTGCAAAGCTTCAAAAATGCGTCTGACCCTTCTCGCGCTCGCCGCCCTCGTCACCTCCCTGGCCTGCGCCGCCCCGCCGGCCTCGGCCCAGATCAAGCCTTCCGCCGAAGCCCGAACGCCGGACGCGCCGGTTGCGCTGGCGAGCCATCGGGCGATCTATGACCTGCGCCTCTCGGATGGCGCCGGATCAAAGGCGCCGGTCAATGCGTCCGGCCGGATCGCCTTCGATTTCTCCGCCTCCTGCGGCGGCTATGCCCAGACCCTGCGGCAAGCGATCGACCTCGAACCGAGCGAGGGCGAAAGGCGGATCACCGAAACCCGCTCCACGACCTTCGAGGACGTTCGCGGCGACGGATTCCGTTTCAGCACGGAACGGACCGACGAATCGCCCGGCGAAGTCGACGGCCGGGCGGTCCGCGGCCCGCGCGACGTGTCGATCGCCTTGACCCGGCCAGAAACCTATCAGCTCTCGACGCAATCCGACGTGATCTTCCCGACCCAGCATATCGAGCGCATCATTCAGGCTGCGCGCCGGGGCGAAAAGGTCCTGCTCGCGCGCGTCTACGACGGCTCGGACGACGGTCGAAAAATTTTCGATGTCACCACGATCATCGGCAAACCCGCCCAGGGTCAGGACCCGGATCACGGCGCGCAATCGCCCGCCCTGCGCGGCCTGACCCGCTGGCCCGTCGCCGTGGCCTATTTCCCTGTGGAGCGCCGCGATGGCCCGCCCGATTACGTCCTGTCTTTCAATCTCTATGAGAACGGCGTCTCGACCGGCCTGAAACTCGATTACGGCGATTTCGTCCTGAGCGGCGAACTGACGCGGATCGAATTCCCGCCCGCGGCGCAATGCGGGCGCTGACTCCGGCCGCCGCGCCGCCTCACGCGCGCCGCGCCTCATCCTGGGCGACGGCGTTTCCCGTCAGCAGATCGGGGATTTCCTCCGGCGACACGGGCCGCCCGAACAGGAAGCCCTGAACGACATCGCAGCCATATTTGCGCAGCAGATCGTATTGCTCGACGGTCTCCACCCCCTCGGTCGCGCAATCGAGCTTGAGATTATCGCACAGCCCGATGACTGATTTGATGATGTCGCGGGCGATCGGGCTCGCATGCATTTCCTGGACGAAGCTGCGGTCGATCTTGATGCGGTCGACCGGCAGGCGATGGACGTAGGACAGACTCGAATAGCCGGCGCCGAAATCGTCCAGGGCGATATTGACGCCCATCTTCTTGAAGCGCCGGATCGCCCGCGACGCATGGTCGAAATCAGCCACCAGAGTGGTTTCGGTGATTTCGATCTCGAGACGTCCAGGCCTGACGCCGCTGCTCTCGATCAGGGCGATGATCTGGGTCATGGCGTATGACGACATGAGGTCGCGAGTAGAAAGATTGAAGCTCAGGCCGATATCTTCCGGCCATTCGCGCGCCGCCGCCAACGCCTTCCGCAAGACCGTGCGCGTGACGAGATGGATCAGATCCCCGCTTTCCGCGACCGGGATGAAGAGATCCGGCGGCACGGAGCCGATTTCCGGGCTGTTCCAGCGCGCCAGGGCCTCGAAGGCGACGATCTGCTGCGTCTTCACATCCATCAGCGGCTGAAATTCGACCGTCATCTCCTTTTCCAGATCGGCGTTGCGCAAGGCCAGTTCGATCCGGGCGTTGAAAAGCATCTTGCTTTCATGGTCCGACGAGAACAGCACTGCCTCGCCGCGCTGGTGCTGCTTGCCGAAATAAAGCGCATAATCCGCGCGCTCATAGAGCCGATGGGCGTCCATCGCATCGTGCGGATAGCGGGCGAAGCCGACCGACGCCGACAGGCCGGCGTAGACGTCGGCGAATTTCAGCGGCGCCTTCATGGCCGCGCAAATCTGGACGCCGAGATTCATGATGTCGGGATCATCGCAGCCGCCGCGCACGAATATGCCGAATTCGTCGCCTCCGAGCCGCGCGATCGTGGTCGCGTCGCCCGCGAAGAGCTCGAGCCGCGCCGCGAATTCCTTGAGCACGCGGTCGCCGATCGCATGGCCATAGAGATCGTTGACGGGCTTGAAGCCGTCGAGGTCGATGACGCCGACGAAAAGCCCGCCGCCTTCGCCTTCGGCGTCGATGGCCTTTTCGAGCCTGGCGAAGAATTCACGCCGGTTGGGCAGGCCAGTCAGGCTGTCGGTGTTGGCGAGCAGCCGGTTCTCATCCGCCAGTTCGACCGAACGCAACTGGGCGTCCACCAGCTTTTCGAAGTCGCGCGCCGAAACCGTGACCATATAGGCGAGAAACACCGCGACCATCATCAGGTTGAGCGCGATGACCTTAGCGTCGGCGCCGCCCAGGTAGCCGAGCATGAACAGGAAGACCGGCATGCTCATGAAGGAGATGAGCAGCGCGATCCGGCGCAGATGAGCCAAGGTGAAGCTGCAGACGATATTGGTGATGACCACGGTATAGACGAGCTGCGTGCGCAGACCCGTGTCGCTGTAACGGAACAGCGCCAACGTCCAGACCATGTAGGCGAAGGCGAAGCCGACCGCGAAAAAATGGACCGAGTGCAGCATCGCGCTCGCCTTCTCCGGGCAAATCGTCTTGTTTCTGCGCGAGACCCAGAAAAACGCGCGGGTGACGCCCGCGAAGAGCAGCAACGACGGGGCGGCGAAGGTCAACGCCGGAGGCGCCGCCGAGGCGAACATGAAGGCGATCGTGACGACGTTGAGGCAAAGAATAACGTAAAGTAATGGCAAATGCGAAACCAGCTGAGACAGCCGCGCCCTGTCCAGTTCCTGCTGGAGGCGAGACGGCGCCTCTGACCGCCAAAGATGCAGGAACGCGGGCAAGTCAAGCATGGTCGGTCGCCTCAAGCTCCACGCGCCGCGACCGGCGCGCGTTCTGGCAAAATTCACATGTTGAGCTTTAGCCGCGACACTTTAATTCGACCTTACCTGGGGAAGTACAAACCCCAGCCGCCATAGTTAATACGGATGGTTAAAAAGAAAAAGGCCTCCAGATACAATCTTGAAGGCCTTAAGATTCAACACGAAAGCTTATTAGGATTGCATTTACAATGGAATATTGTCGTGCTTTTTCCAGGGATTCTCCAGCTCCTTGTGGCGGAGCATGGCGAGCGCCCGAGCCACCCGCTTGCGCGTGCCGAAGGGCTGGATGACCTCGTCGATATAGCCACGCTCGGCGGCGACGAAGGGCGACAGGAAGCGATCCTCATATTCCCGGGTCCGCTCCGCGATCTTGTCGGGGTCGCCCATGTCCTGGCGGAAGATGATCTCGACTGCGCCCTTGGCGCCCATGACCGCGATCTGCGCGGTCGGCCAGGCATAGTTCACGTCGCCGCGCAGATGCTTGGAGGCCATGACGTCATAGGCGCCGCCGAAGGCCTTGCGGGTGATGATCGTGACCTTGGGCACGGTCGCCTCCGCGTAGGCGAAGAGCAGCTTGGCGCCGTGCTTGATGAGGCCGCCATATTCCTGCGCCGTGCCGGGCAGGAAGCCGGGCACGTCCACGAAGGTCACGATCGGAATGTTGAAGGCGTCGCAGAAGCGCACGAAGCGGGCGGCCTTGCGCGAGGCGTCGGAATCGAGCACGCCGGCGAGCACCAAGGGCTGGTTGCCGACGATGCCGACGGTGCGGCCCTCGAGGCGGGCGAAGCCGACGACGATGTTCCTGGCGTGGGCTTCCTGGATCTCGAAGAAATCCCCCTCGTCGACAATCTTGGCGATCAGCTCCTTCATGTCATAGGGCTTGTTCGGATTGTCGGGGATCAGGGTGTTCAGCGACATGTCATAGCGGTCGCTGTCGTCGAAGGTCGGCCATTCCGGAACCTCGTCGGTGTTGGACGAGGGCAGGAAGTCGATGAGACGGCGCATCTGCAGCAGCGCCTCGACGTCGTCGTCATAGCCCTTGTCGGCGATCGAGCTCTTGGTCGTATGGACCGAGGCGCCGCCGAGCTCTTCCGCCGTGACGGTCTCGTTGGTCACGGTCTTCACGACGTCCGGCCCGGTGACGAACATGTAGCTCGTGTCCTTCACCATGAAGATGAAGTCGGTCATCGCCGGCGAATAGACGTCGCCGCCGGCGCAGGGGCCCATGATGACCGAAATTTGCGGGATGACGCCCGAGGCCAGGACATTGCGCTGGAACACCTCGCCATAGCCGCCGAGCGCGGCCACGCCTTCCTGGATGCGGGCGCCGCCGGCGTCGAACAGGCCGATGATCGGCGCGCGGTTGCGCAGGGCCATGTCCTGGATCTTGGTGATCTTCTGGGCGTGGGTCTCGGAGAGCGAGCCGCCGAGCACGGTAAAGTCCTTGGCGAAGACATAGACGACGCGGCCATTGATCGTGCCCCAGCCGGTGACGACGCCGTCGCCGGGGATCTTCTCGCCCTTGTCCATGCCGAAATCGACGCAGCGATGCTCCACGAACATGTCGAATTCCTCGAAGGAATCGCGATCGAGCAGGAGTTCGATGCGCTCGCGCGCGGTGAGCTTGCCGCGCTTGTGCTGCGCGTCGATGCGCTTCTGGCCGCCGCCAAGACGCGCGCCCTCGCGACGTTCGTCGAGGATTTCGAGAATATGTTTCATGGAGCTTTCCCGGTCTCTTGGAAGCCTCTTGGAAGTCTCTCGACGCCGCCCGGCTGGAAACCGCCGCTTGCGCCGCAAAAACGTGGACGGGATTTAGCACTTCTTTCCGGGGGCCGGAACCCGTCAGATGACGAATGGATGAACTCCTTTGGGCTAATGGCCCACCGGCCCGAACGCTTTGCCGTCAGCCGGAATGAGCGCCGCCTCAGGCCCGCGTCCGGCGGATCCGCGCACGGACCCGCAGCAAGGCCACCATGAGGCGGCCGCCGCCCGAGGATGGCTCCAGGCTGCGCAGCCAGGCGTCGGCGCGCGCCCTCAGCTCCGCGACACGCGCGCGCACCGCCACCTTGTAAGGCTCGATGAAGGCATGGGCGATGTCGCGCCATTTGACGACCCAGGCGTAGAAGCGCGCGAACCAGCCGATGGATAGGAGCTTGGCGCGCGTCAGGTCGAAAACGAAGGCGACGAGGCCGACGCCGACGAATTTGAGCACGACGAAGGCGAGCAAGCCGGCCAGGAAATGGCCGTGTGCGATTTCGCGGACGGCGACGACCTTCAGGGGCTCGACCACCCCGACCGGCAGCAGGAACAGCGGCAGCGCGCCATAGGGCGGGAGCCGCTCGACAAGCCGGGCGACGACCGCCTTGAACGCCTCCCAGGGCAAGAGCCCGGACGCCCAGCGTCCCAGCGCGATCGACTTGTCCCAAAGCCACGCCTCAATCAGGAAGGCGATCGCCGCGAAGGTCAGCAGGGCATGTTTGAGGCCGCGATGCATTCAATTGGTCCGAAATCGAGCGGCGGAAGCCGTTTTCGCGCAACTGGACTGGATCGAGCCGCGCTTTTCCGCGCTTCCGCACGGCCTTGATGGAAATAAGGACGTCGCGCCGGGGTTCAAGCCGCCAAAGCCGCGTAAAGCTCGTAGGCCGCGCGCATCTCCGCGAGGCGCGCGGCGCGGCGGGCCACGGCCTCCTCGTCGGCGCCCCAGAGCCGCATTTCATGGTCCTCGTCCACATGGGCGGCGGCCCAGGCCGCATCGAAGCCGATGACGCCTTCGATCAAAGCCAGCGCGATGAGCACCGAGCCGGTCAACGTCGTCATGACATGCAGGGCGGCGAGCCGCAGCGCGCCATCGGGCTTTCCCGCCTCGCGCGCCACCAGCCTTTCGACCGCCGCGCGCGAGTCCTGCGGCTGTTCGACGAAGATCACGCCCTCGGAGCAGATGAAGCGCGCCGCGTGGGCGTCGCGGAAATGATCGAGCACCGGTCCCCAGGCCGCCTGCTGCGCCGCGACGAGGCCCTCCGGGTCGCCCGCCCGATAACAGACGAGGTCCGAGCCCGCGAATTTGCCGATATCCGCCGCGGTCGCCGCCATTTCGCGGGCGACCCCGTCGAGCGCCGTATTGACCATGCGGGTGATCGGCATGTCAGCGGGGTCGATCTGTTCGCCCTGCCGGCGCCATTCCTCGGCCAGCGCCTCGGCGAGAGCCCGCGTCGGCGCGACCAGCGGCGCCCGCGCCGGCGTGCGCACCGGCTTGCCGTCCAGCGTCAGGCCGAATCCTCCATCGACCGGCTCGACCCCGACCGCCGTGTAGAATTTCTTC
Source organism: Pseudomonadota bacterium (assembly GCA_021780435.1). Classification (GTDB taxonomy): domain Bacteria; phylum Pseudomonadota; class Alphaproteobacteria; order Rhizobiales; family Beijerinckiaceae; genus Rhodoblastus. The sequence continues at coordinate 7,304 of JAJXYV010000242.1, read as the reverse complement.
GGCAGCGCGCGCTTCATGTCGCGCTGCGCCGCCTTCAGGGGATCGCGCTCGCCGGCCTCGACGAAAAGCGCGGTCAGATCGTCACGCATTGCATGAACTCATCGAGATGGAGGCGCAGCGCATTCAGATCTTCGGCGACAACCGCCGCCCCCGCTTTCTTCAGCTTGTCATGGGCGTGATAGCCCCAGCCGACGCCGATGGCGTAACCGCCGGCGTAATGGGCCATGCGCATGTCGAAGACCGTGTCGCCGACCATGCAGGCGTCGCGCGCCGTTACGCCGGTTTCGGCCAAAGCGCGGTGGAACATGTCGGGCGCGGGCTTCGAGGGCGCGTCGTCGGCGGTCTGCACCGTGGCGAAGAAGTCGCGCCAGCCATAGGCGTCGAACAGCCGCTCCACCCCGGCGCGCGACTTGCCGGTCGCGACGCCCAGCAGGCAATCCTCGCGCCGAGACAGGTCGCGCAGGAATTGCTGCACGCCCGGATAGACGGGGCAGCGATCCTCGATGCGCAATTCGCCGCGCAACTGCGCCCAGGCGTTCTTATAAGCCTCGGCCAGCTCCTTGCTCGGGCCGCGGCCTTCCGTCAGTGCGTCGAAGGCCTCGACCAGCGACAGGCCGACCACCGAAAGCGCTTTTTCGCGCGTCAGCGGCGCCGGCAAGCTGAGCGCGGCGAAGGCTCGCCGCTGCGCTTCCACGATGCAGTTCTGGCTGTCGACCAGCGTGCCGTCAATATCGAAAAGAATAAGCTTCACGGCCTGCCTCCCTGTCGCCCGCGCGGCGGATCGGATTCTTGTGTTTATTATAAACCCGCCGCGCCGCCACGCCAACGCCGTCAATAGCGCCAGCCGCGCCGCCAGAAGCGCCACGCCCAGGCGAGGTCGTCGCCGAACGTCTCCGGACGGCCGGTTTCGACCGTCGCGGTCATGCCGGCGACGAGCTTGATTTCCGGCGGAACCGGATCGAGCTCGATGCGCACCGGCACGCGCTGGGCGAGGCGCACCCAGGTGAAGACCGGGTTGACGGCGGCAAGGCCCGCGCCCGCGCCGCCCGCGTCCTGATCGGCGACGCCCCGGCTGAGGCTGGCCACGCGGCCAGTCAGCACATGGTCCGGATAGCCCATCAGCACATAACGCGCCTCGTCGCCGGGATGGATGGCGGCGAGCTGGGTTTCCTCGAAATAACCGGCCAGCCAGAACGAATCGCGATCCACGATCGCCAGGCTCGCCTGCCCCGTCGTGACGAAATCCCCCTCGCGCAGACGCAGATTGGTGACATAGCCGTTGACCGGCGAACGGACGACCGTCCGCTCGAGGTTCAGCTTCGCCATATCGAGCTGTGCCTTCGCCTGATCGACCGCGGCGTTCGCGACCTTGGCGGTGATGTCGAACTGCTCCTTTTCCTCGCTCGAAATCGAGAGGTCGGTCAGGCGCGCGCGCCGTTGCGACTTCGTCTGAGCCAGTTTGGTCGATTGCTCCTGCCCCTCGAGCACCGCCTCGGCCTGGGCCTTGGCGATTTCATAGCTGCGCGGATCGACGACGAAAAGGATGTCGCCCTTCTTCACCGGCTGGTTGTCCGAGACCAGAAGCTGGGTGACGTTGCCCGAGACTTCCGGCGCGACGACGACGGTCTCGACGCGGATGCGCGCGTCGCGCGTCCAGGGCGCGATCATGTAATGGCGCCACAGGGCGGTGGCGAGCAGCAGCCCGCCCGCGACGGCGCAGAGGGTCAGCGAAAAACCAAGGAAGCGGCGAATCTTGCGTTTCATAGGACGTAAACCGAAAAGCTGAGGACGGCGACAAACAGGCACAATTCGACCAGCGCGACATGCCAGAAGTGGGCGAACAGGCCGAGGCGGGCGACGAGCCAGCGCAACGGCAGGAAGAGCGCGAAGGCGACCAGAAGATCGCCGACGAAGGGCGCGACATAAACGCCGAAGAGATTGACTTCCTTCGTCATTGCAGGACCTCCCGGAAGAAACGCCGACGACCCGCGACCACGGCGTCGAGGACGGGAAGAATGGCGGCGGCGCGCAGGATCGGCGCCGCCTGCGCGGCGTCGAGCCCCGCCGCGTGTTCGCGCAGCGCGGCGCCCGTTCGCGCCAGCGCGGCGCTGCGGTCGGCGCGGCCAAGGCTCGACAGGGCGGCGCGAGCGATTCCGTCCGCGATCGGGTCGGCGGCGAGCAGCGCGCGCAGGCGCAGCACGTCGCGGCCAAGACGCAGGGCGGCGAAGCCGCTGCGCAAGGACGAATCGCTGTCGATGCTCGCCGCGCGCAGGCGCGCGATCAGCAGCCGCATCCGGTCATGCATGCGCGTCTCCCATTCGAAGGCCAGATGAATCTTGCGGCGCTGGAGCAGGTCGGCGAGATCGCGCCGGATCTCCGCCAGCAGATGCCGCCGCAGCCCGCGCGCGTCGACCGGCAGGACGGTGCGATAGACCAGCGACGTCAGCGCCACACCGGACATGGTCGCCACAGCCGCGTTCAGAAAATTCGCGGGGTCGAAAACCATCGGATTGGCCGGCCCGAGCAAGGTGATGAAAAAGACCCCGAAGCCAGTGCCGAGGAACATCAGGCGCGGATTGGCCATCAGCGCGGCAGCCACCATGAGCGGCGGCGCCAGCCACAGGGCCAGCAGCGGAAATCCGGTGATCTGCGGCAGAACCCAGAGCAGGTAGAAAAGGCCCAGAACCGTCGCCGCGCCGACGCCCCAGACGAAATCCATCGCATCCGCCGACGGCCGCTCCCGCAAGGAGAGCAGAGCCGTCGTCGGAGCCACGCCAGCCATCATGGTCGCCCCGAACACCGACCAGCCAAGGCCAATCCACAAGGCGCCGCCCAGGAGCACGACGACCGCCGCGCGCGCCGCATTGCGCCCGGCCCAGGGCCAGTCGAGATGGGTCGCCTGGCGGCGAACCGGCTCAGAAGGCGCGTCGCGCGACAGGCCGCCCGCGGCGCGCTCCAATTCTCCGACCAGATCGGCGAGCCGGTCGACCGCGACGATGATCTGCGGGGACAGGCTTGCGGCGCCCGCTTCGAACACGCCTTCCAGCCGGGCGCGCAGCCGCGCCAGCCGGCCCGCGACGCCAGCAAGATCCTCGGCGCCGGATTCAAGCGCGGCGAGGCCTGCATCCAGCGACGATTGCGCCTCGCCCAGCGCTTCCGCAAGAAGCCCGTCCGGCGCTCCCGCCGCGTCGAGCGCCTCGGAGAGCGCCGGCGCGGCGGTCAGCGCGCCGAAGAAGGCCGCCGCCGCGTCGCGCTGTGCGGCGAGGCGCGCCCCATTCTGCGGATCTTCGGCGGCCGCGAACTGGATCGAGGATTCCAGCGTCGCCATCCGCAAGCCGAGCGCGCGGCGCTGCGGCCTGAGCGCCGCCCCCTGCCCCGGCTGAAGCGCGAGGCGGCCATGGGCGAAAAGCTCGGCGAGCATGGCCCGCAGCAATTTGTCGAGGCCGCGCGTCGCGCCATGGCCGGTCAGCAGCGCCCCGACCAGAGCCGAACTGACCACGCCGAGCGAAACCACGGCGACGCGCGCCATGGCGAGCGTGAAGATGGAGGCCGGGCGATCGACCGCCGGCAAGGCGACGAGCGCGACCGTGTAACCGGCCAAAACCGCGCCATAGGAGCGGAAGCCGCGCAACAGGGTCGAGGCCGCCGTGGCAAGCGCCAGCCAGAACGCGAAGGCAAGAAGAAAGAGAGCAGGCGCCTGCGCGAACAGGGCCATGAGCGTCACACCGGCGACGCCGCCGAGCAGCGTGCCGCCGAGCCGATACACGCTCTTGGCGAGGATCATGCCCTGGACCGGACTGGAGACGATCAGGACCGTCGTCATCGCCGAATAAGGCGTATCGAGCTGGAAGACGAAGGCGAGCCAGAGCGCGAGCAGCGCCGCGATCGCCGTGCGCGCGGCATGGGCCCATAGCGTCGGCGCCGTGAGCGGCTCCAGCGCGGCGCGCAACTGCTCCGCGAAAGCGGCTCGACGGGTCGCGAACACGGCGGTCACTGCATCGCCCTTTCATGCCCGTGCGCCGCCGGCGCGGCCGCTTCGAGCTCACGCTCGATATTGGCGAAAATCCGCGCGAAAACCCGCTCGCAGGCCTCGATATCCTGTTCATGCACGTCCGCGAACAGGCGCTCCGCCATCCGGTCGGCGATCCCCATGGTCAGATCGTAGATTCTACGCCCCTCCGGCGTGAAATGAAGCGTCTTGCCGCGACGGTCGTGCGGATCTTCCTGCCGCCGCACGAGGCCCGCCGCTTCCAGCCGGTCGAGCAATTGCGCCAGCGAGGGCCGCTCGATTTCGAGAAATTCCGCGAGATCCTTCGGCCGCACGCCCTCGCCCAGCCGACCCAGATAGAACAGAGGCCGGCAGGTGGCGCTGGTCAGGCCGTAGTGCGATAAAGCGGCGTCCATGGTCGCGCGCCAACGGCGCGGAAGCAACAGCGCGGCGGCGAAGAAGCGTTCGTAGATCATCGGATGTTTTTGGTTATGAGCCTAATCATTAGGCGACTAACTAATATCGCGGACGCGTTGCGTCAAGAGCGGTCCTTGCGCCGGGCGGCCCGGGCGCCCAGATAGAGGCCAAGGGGGCGTTCCGACCGTGAGGCCGAAATGACGGAATCTGCTCCTGTCGCCGTTCCCGGCGAACCTGCCGCCGCAACGCGGCGTGATTTTCTGTTCATCGCGACGGGCGCCGTCGCGGCCGTGGGAACGGCCGCCACCATATGGCCGCTGCTCTCGCAGATGTCGCCCGACGCCCAGACCATCGCCGCCGGCGCGGCGTTCGACGTCGATCTGGGCGCCGTCGCGCCCGGCCAGCAAATCGTCGTCATGTGGCGCGGCCACCCGATCTTTATCGTCCACCGCACCGCGGAGATCCTGGCGACGCTGCGCGACCCCGCGCTGGTCGCGCGCCTGAGCGACCCGGATTCGAGCGCCGTCCAACAACCGCCCTATGCGCGCAACTGGCATCGCTCGATCGAGCCGCAATGGGCTGTGCTGATAGGCGTCTGCACCCATCTCGGCTGCATCCCGCTTTACGAACCGAACAAGGGCCAGCAGGGGCCCGATTGGCCGGGCGGCTGGTTCTGCCCTTGCCACGGCTCGAAATACGACCTCGCGGGCCGCGTCTACAGCAATGTGCCGGCGCCCTATAACCTCCCGGTCCCGCCCTATCGCCCGATCGACGCCAAAACCCTGCGCATCGGCGAAAATCCGCCCGGCGAGCGTTTTTCCCTCGATTCGGTCCGACAACTATGAATTTGCGCGGATGCAACGTCCGAATTGCTCGAACACAGGCGAAAAACGGCTAGGAAAATTGCGGAATTTCCGTTTTCAGGCGATCGGTCTAGAAATATCCTGATCGAAGCAAGCGCCCGCCCGGCCAAGGGCGGGCCAGAGGGGGCGCACATGAACATCGCACAGCCCGCGAAGGGCAATCCGCTAGGTTGGCTTCTCTGGGCCGCGGTCGCCGTCCTCGGCGCCTTTTCGCTGGGAACCGTCGCGCTCCACCGCGGCGAAACCATCAACGCCTTGTGGATCGTGACCGCCGCGGTTTGCGTCTATCTGGTCGCCTATCGCTTCTACAGTCTGTTCATCGCGCAGACGGCGCTCGGCCTCGACGATTCGCGCGCCACGCCCGCCATGCGCCGCAACGACGGGCTCGATTACGTGCCGACCGACAAATATGTCCTGTTCGGCCATCATTTCGCGGCCATCGCCGGCGCCGGCCCGCTGGTCGGCCCCGTCCTCGCCGCACAGATGGGCTTCCTGCCCGGCACGCTCTGGCTTCTCGTCGGCGTGGTCTTCGCGGGCGCGGTGCAGGACATGGTCGTCCTGTTCATCTCGACCCGTCGCGACGGCCGCTCGCTCGGCGACATGATCAAGACCGAAATGGGCCAGACCGCCGGCCTGATCGGCCAGTTCGGCGTGCTCACGATCATGATCATCCTGCTCGCCGTGCTCGCGCTCGTCGTGGTCAAGGCGCTCGCCGGCAGCCCGTGGGGCACGTTCACCGTCTTCTCGACCCTGCCGACCGCCTTGCTCATGGGCGTCTACAACCGCTTCATCCGCCCCGGCCGCATCTTTGAGATGTCGGCCATCGGCTTTGTCCTTCTCATCCTCGGCATCGTCTACGGCCAGACCGTCGCCCTGAGCCCGACGCTCGCGCCGCTCTTCACCTTCAAGGGCGACCAGCTTGCGCTCCTGCTTATCGCCTATGGCTTCGTCGCCTCGGTCCTGCCGGTCTGGCTGCTGCTCGCGCCGCGCGACTATCTCTCGACCTTCCTGAAGATCGGCACGATCCTCGCGCTGGCGGTTGGAATCGCCATCGTTATGCCGGAGCTGAGAATGCCGGCCGTGACCAAATATATCGACGGCACCGGCCCGGTCTTCAAAGGCGCCCTGTTCCCCTTCCTGTTCATCACCATCGCCTGCGGCGCCGTCTCCGGCTTCCACGCCCTGATCTCTTCCGGCACCACGCCGAAAATGATCATGCGCGAAAGCGAGATCCGCTTCATCGGCTACGGCGCGATGCTCATGGAGAGCGGCGTCGGAATCATGGCCCTGATCGCGGCGACTGTGCTCGATCCCGGCATCTATTACGCCATGAACTCGGCCCCGGCCCTGATCGGCGTGACGCCCGAACAGGCCGCGCAAACCATCTCGTCGTGGGGGTTCGCCCTCACGCCGGACATGCTGACCGCCACCGCGAAGGAAGTCGGCGAAGCCACGATCCTGTCGCGCGCCGGCGGCGCCCCGACGCTCGCCGTCGGCATGGCCCATATCCTGTCCGGCTTCCTCGGCGGGGCCGCCGCCAAGGCTTTCTGGTATCATTTCGCCATCCTGTTCGAGGCATTGTTCATCCTGACCACGGTGGACGCCGGCACCCGCGTCGCCCGCTTCATGATTCAGGACCTGCTCGGCCATTTCGCGCCGGCCATGGGCCAGACCAATAGCTGGGGCGCGAATCTCGTCGCCACCGCGCTCGCCGTAACCGGCTGGGGCTATTTCCTCTACCAGGGCGTCATCGACCCGCTGGGCGGCATCAACACCCTGTGGCCGCTCTTCGGCATCTCCAACCAGATGCTCGCGGCCATCGCGCTGATCCTGTGCACGGTCGTGCTGTTCAAGATGAAGCGCGAGCGCTACGCCTGGGTCACGATCCTGCCGACCGTCTGGCTGGTCATCTGCACGATCATCGCCGGCTGGCAGAAGCTGTTCCATGACAACCCCGCCATCGGCTTCCTCGCCCACGCCCGCGTCTTTTCTTCCGCGCTCGCGAACGGCAAGGTGCTCGCCCCGGCCAAGAACGC
>JAJXYV010000113.1 GCA_021780435.1 Pseudomonadota bacterium | reverse complement strand
AATTCGCCGCAACTCGGCTCAAGCCAGAAGGACCTGAGCAATTACCGATGATAGGTAATTGCTCAGTCCCCAGGTGTCACGCGACAGTTGGAATGGGGTTGCCGGCGAGCGTGAGACGGATGGCGTCGATGGCGCGCAGACCTCGGCGGCGCGCCGTTTCGACGACGGAGCGAATGTCGGCGTAGAGTCTGGCGCCCCATTCGGAGCGGAACCCGTTGGTGATCTTGCGATAGACTGCGCAGGGCCGCAGGGCTCGCTCGGAGCCGTTGTTGGTGGGCTCGATGTCGCGGTTGGTCATGAAGACGAACAGGTGCTGGCGGAACCGCTTGACGACGCGTTGCATCTTCTTTCCCGCCGGGGCGACGGGATGAAGCGCGAGCAGACGATCAAGCCGTTTTTCGAGGTTGGCCTCGTAGACTTTGAGCGTTGAGTCGGCGAGGCGGTCGCGGCGGCGGCCGAGGGCGCAGGCGCGCTTGAGCAAACCCTTCATGCCGGGCGCGAAAATCGCGTCGCCGCAGTCTTGCGCGTATTGGACGTCGCGGATTAGATGCGCCAGGCAGACCTGATGGCCGCGTTTGGCCCAGCCTCTCTGGCTGCCGAGGCGGTCGGAAAGCCAGAACTCGGGCCTCCATTCGCCGAGGAAGTCTTTGACCACGGCCTTCTTGCGATGAGGATCGACGACGAACACGGCGTCCAGACCGTGATGGAACACCCACAGCCACCAGTTGGCTTTTCCAACGCGAACGCCGGTCTCGTCGCAGGCCAGCGCCGTGCCCGAAAGCAGCCGCGCCTTGATCGCGCTCGTCTCTCGCGCGAAAGCCGGGCGGCTGTCGTCGAGGATCGCCACCAGCGCCCCCTCGCTGATCTCAAGCCCGAACAGGTCGCGCAGTACGACGACGAGGCGCGCCAGCGCGATCCCCTGGACCGAGCGCAAATAGATGACGAAGGCGCGCAGATTGGCGCCGAACGGAGACCCCGGCGCGAGGTCGGCGGGCGGCGTGGCCTTGAAGCGTTTGCCGCAGCACGGGCAGACGCCGCCGAGCAATGTCACGCGCGTCACGTCCGGCGTGATGGCGGGGATTTCGATGCGGTCGTAACTCTCGCAGGCGAATTGCGGCGCATCCGCGACATCGCCGCCGCAACGCTGGCAATGCTCGGCGCGAAACTCCCGTCGCGAGGTCGGATTGGGATGAAGCGGCCGATGCGCGCCGGCATGGGCTTGCGCCTTCGGCTTGGGGGCGGCGGGAGCCGACGGCTTCTGCCCCTTCGACGGCGGCAGGCTCGAATTGTCCGGCGTTTTCGGCGGCTCCCCGAGCTTGGCCTCCAATTCCGCCACGCGCGCCGTCAAGGCCGCGACTTGCGCCGTCAGCGCCTCGACCTGCGCCATCAGCGCAGCGATGAGCGAATCTTTCTGAGCGTGCGAAAGACCCGAAAGGTCTGGAACCGTCGCCATCGGCCCAGAGATTCAGATTCGATCTCAACGCGCCAGAGCCTTCAACTCCTCTGAGTCAATTCGCCGCAACTCGGCTCAAGCCAGAAGGACCTGAGCAATTACCTGGAAAGTGGGGTAAGGACGCGCATACGGGGGTTCATCGAGGAACTTCTGGAAGCCGAACTCGACGCTGCGTTGGGGCGGTCGCGATATGAGCGTGGCCGCGTTGACGGCGACGGGTCGCCCAAGGGCGGCGTCGGCTCGCGTCACGGCCATCGGGAACGCAGCCTCTTGGGAACTTTCGGCCCCACGACAGTGCGCGTGCCGCGCGCCCGGCTGGCGACCCCGCAAGGCAAGACGAGCGAATGGCGGAACGCGACGATACCCGCTTATCAGCGGCGCACGAAACGGGCGGACGCCTTGATCGCGGGCGCCTATCTTTCGGGAACCAACACGCGCCGGGTGCGCCGCGCGCTGGCGGCGCTGTTCGGCGGTGCGGTGGGGAAGGATACGGTCAGCCGGGTCTGGCGCAAGACGAAGGGCGACTGGGACGCCTGGAACGCCCGCTCGCTCAAGGAGGAGCCCATCGTCCGGCTGATCCTCGACGGCACGGTGGTGCGCGTGCGCCTCGACAAAAAGGCGACGTCCATCTCGCTGCTCGTGGCGCTGGGCGTGCGCGCCGACGGCCAGAAGGTGCTGCTGGCGATCAAGAACATGGGTGGCGAGAGCGAAGCCGCCTGGCGAGCCTTGCTCGACAACATGGTCTCGCGCGGCCTGCGAACCCCGGAACTCGTCATCGTCGATGGCGGCGCGGGTCTCGATAAGGCGCTCGCGGCGCTCTGGCCCGAAGTCCCGGTCCAGCGCTGCACCGTGCATAAGCATCGCAACCTTCTCGCCCATGCGCCAGAGCGGCTGCATGAGGAGGTCTCGGCGGACTACAACGACATGATTTACGCCGCCACACCCAAGGAAATCGAGGCCAAGCGCAAAGCCTTCGTGCGAAAATGGCGGCTCAAATGCAAAGCCGTCGCCGACAGCCTGGAGGAAGCGGGGGATCGCCTGTTCACCTTCGCGCGCTTCCCGCCAAACCAATAGAAATCGATCCGAACGACGAACGCCATCGAGCGCCTGCACGAGGAATTCAAGCGCCGGATCAAGACCCAAACCGTCCTGCCGAGCGCGGAAACCGCCGCCATGTTGTTCTGGGCCTTGTTGGCTTCAGGCCAAATCATCATGCGAAAGGTCGATGGTTGGGCAAGCCTAGCCGAGAAGCCTTCCGATCAGATTATTGGCCTCGCCGCATGATCGGATAACCTCAACCCGCTGGAGGTCGCATCAGGCCAATTTCAACACCGAATGCGACGGCACCACACGCGCCGCCAAGACCCAGTTCTTATTACTGGTTTCCACGGAAAGGATCAGTGTGGCGTCATAATCGACGGCCGCCGGCGAAGGCGATGAGGCTATCTTGGTCACGACAGGCTCCCAGGTTGGTCTCACAACGGCCAGGATACCCTCCCCGCCGCCGCTACGCCCTCATGGGGTCTGCTTGGAACTGGAAGGCGGCCAGAAACCAAGCCGTCGCAGCCGAAGCCACCGAAGCGGCCTGAGCGGCAGATGTCGCCAAAAACGCGCCCCGCGAAGCCCCTGGGTCCTTACCGGTTGCTTACGGACGAACACGTAATCGACGCCGTTTTTCTCACACCATTGCATCGCCACTGGGCGGCCATAACGACCGTCGCCCCGGAACGTGATGCGGCTGTTGGGCCAGGATTTGCGGACGTAACGCACGAGGCGGCGCAGATGCGCGCGCACTTCGACGCCGCACGGCGGTTTGGCCTCGGCGCAAGCCTACCGCCGTCGAAAGCCGCTGTGACTTTCTTCGCGCCGACGGCTGGAAACGAAAACTATCCTCGGTCATGGCGGGCGGGGCTGTCGTTGAACGCGCGGCGGATCGGAATAAGCAACCAAATCCTACGCTATATCAACGCAATAGACTGTAACTCCCAAGCCCCCCCTCTTGACTCAGCCTTTTCGGAGCGCGAATCGGGCGTATTGTCGCCGCCGGCGAGCGCGCTTGTGGACTGAAGAGGAATCGTATCGGGAACGAACCAGAATCGACTCAGATGTTGGACCGGCAGATTTCCGCCGCCAATGCGAAGTCAAGAGGGGGGGCTTGGGAGTTACAATAGACTACGCCCGCCAACCTAAGATCCCGTCCCTCGTGATTAAGATGGATTAGAACCCTCAGGAATCCCCTCATTTTGACCGTTGCGTGCAACTGAGGTCAACTTTCAACCCAGAATTGTGATATTTTCACCGATGTGGAGCTATCGCTCCAATCCTTCGCTGCCAGGTCACACAAAGAGCTACAACTAGAACGGGAATTCGGCCGACA
>JAJXYV010000159.1 GCA_021780435.1 Pseudomonadota bacterium | reverse complement strand
CTTTTGGCCACGGGCGTGGCGAAGGCGCTTTCGGGCAGCGCTTCGACCGCCGCGATCCGCGCGGTCGCGGCGGCGATGTAATCCGGATCGCGTTCGCAGCCGATGAAGCGGCGACCGAGCCTTTTCGCCACCGCGCCGGTCGTGCCGGAGCCGAAGAACGGGTCGAGCACGACATCGCCGGGTTTCGACGCGGCCATGACGATGCGGGCGAGCAGCGCCTCCGGCTTTTGGGTCGGATGGGTCTTGCGGCCCGCCTCGTCCTTGAGCCGCTCGGCGCCGGTGCAGATGGGGAAGAACCAGTCCGAGCGCATCTGGCGGTCTTCATTGCCGGCCTTCAGCGCGTCGTAGTTGAAGGTGTAGGATTTCACGTTCGCGCTTTTCGACGCCCAGATCATCGTCTCATGGGCGTTGGTGAAGCGCCGGCCGCGAAAGTTCGGCATCGGATTGGCCTTGCGCCAGACGATGTCGTTGAGGATCCAGAAGCCGAGATCCTGCAGGATCGCGCCGACACGGAAAATATTGTGATAGGAGCCGATGACGAAAATCGTCGCCTCCGGCTTCATGGCGCGGCGCGCGGCGGCGAGCCAGTCGCGGGTGAAGCGGTCGTAATCGGCGAAGGAGGCGAACTTGTCCCAGTCGTCATCCACCGCGTCGACTTCGCTCTGGTCCGGACGAGTGAGCCCGCCCTCGAGCTGAAGATTATAGGGCGGATCGGCGAAGATCAGATCGACGCTGGCCTCGGGCAGGCCGAGCATGGCCTCGACGCAATCGCCGACGAGGATTTCGTCGAGCGGCGCCTCCGGCGCGAAGAGCGCGGCCCCCGCGACAGGGCGTCGCGCCGGCCCAAGTCCAGTACGCGATACCAGGTTCTGGACTTTATGGCCGGCCGCCCCGGCGCGATGGATACGCATGAACTTGAAACCGCAACGCGACTGACTGACAAAGCGAAATTACGCGCGACGCGGTAAAGAGCAGGTTTAGGAAACAGGAACGGATTTGTCTCTTTTCCGAACGAAAAACTTAAGAATTCCTTGAATTTCAGCTGCAAAAAGCCCCGATGGGCCAAAGAATTAAGATCGGATGAAGGGGAAATGTGTCTTTTGGCCGCAGGGCCGACAAAAATTCCTGACCAATCTTCACTCCTCGCGCAGCGCCTCGCGCACCGGCGCGAACGTGCGGCGATGCTCGTGGCAAGGTCCGAGCGCCTTCAAGGCCGCGCGATGGCCCGGCGTCGGATAACCGGCATGAACCGCGAAGCCATAGCCCGGCCGCAAGCCATCGAGCCGCGCCATCAGGCGGTCGCGCGTCACCTTGGCGACGATCGAGGCCGCCGCGATGGAAAGGCTGATCGCGTCGCCGCCGATCACAGCGCGGCCCGGACAGGGCAAGGCCGGCAGATCGCGCCCATCGACCAAAATGAAGCGCGGCGCCACGTTCAGGCCCCGCGCCGCGCGCGCCATGCAGGCGAGCGTCGCGCCCCTGATGTTCAGGGCGTCGATTTCCGCCGCCGGCGCGAGCGTGACGGAAACGGCGAACGCGCGCGCGGCGATATCGTCATACAGCGCCTCGCGGCGCTTCGCCGTGAGCTTCTTGGAATCGTCGAGGCCCTCTGGCAGGTCGTCCGGATCGAGGATGACGGCGGCGACGCAGACCGGCCCGGCCAGCGGGCCGCGCCCGACCTCATCGACGCCGGCGACCGGCCCGAGCCCTCGCGCGATCAGTTCGGCCTCGAGATCGAAATGGGCGGTCATCAGGCGGGGCCCGCCGCGCCGCGCCCATATTTCTGGTCGAGCGCATGACGCAGAACGCGAAGGTCGCGCCAGGCCTGGGCTTTTTTCAAGGGCGCGCGCAACAGATAGGCCGGATGCAGCATGGGTAGGGCGCGGATTGTCCCGCCGTCGCCATGATAATCATGCCAATGGCCGCGCAGCCGCGTGATGCCCTCCTTTTCGTTCAGGAGGGTCTGGGCGGCCGAGGCGCCGAGCAGGACGAGGAAATCCGGCGCGACCAGTTCGATCTGGCGGCGCACGAAGGGCAGGCACAGCGCCAGCTCCTGCGGCGTCGGCGTCCGATTGCCCGGCGGGCGCCATGGCACGACATTGGCGATATAGACCTTCGTCCGGTCGAGGCCGATCGCGGCCAACATCTTGTCGAGCAATTGCCCGGCGCGGCCGACGAAGGGCCGGCCGATGCGGTCCTCGTCCGCGCCCGGCCCCTCGCCGACGATCATGATTTTCGCGTCGGGCGCGCCATCGGCGAAGACCAGCTGGGTCGCCGAAAATTTCAGGGCGCAGCCGTCGAAGGCCGCGAGCCTTTCCCGCAATTCATCGAGCGTGCGCGCGCTCGCCGCCTGCTCCCGCGCGCTCGCGGCGGCGGCGTCATGCGACAACGCCGCGGCAGGCTGAGGCGCGACAGGACGGGTTTTGGGCGGCGCAGGCGTTTGCGGACGTGGCGGCGGCGCGGGAGCGGGCGCCGGAGGCTCCGGCGCGGCGCGCGCAAATTCCGGCGCGGATTCTTCTGATTTTTCGCGCGCTTGGACGAAACGATCGACCGGCGCCTCGCCCAGCGCGCAATCGACGCCCATTGCGGCGTACCAGCGCAAGAGCGCGGCGAGGGCCTCCCGATCCATGGCGTCGGCGTCGATCATGGCGACTTGTAACTTTGGGCTTTCGCCGGCGCAATAGTTTAAGTATAAACTATTGCGCCCTACGCCCTTTGCCCCGGTGGACAGCGCCGACAGGCGCGCTAAGAAGAGTTCAACGACATTGGCCGGATCGCGGGTCCGGCGCGGCTTTCGGAGACTTGAGATGAGTGAGGTCGAGTTGGAGCCCCGGGAGGCAATGGATTATGACGTCGTGATCGTCGGCGGCGGACCATCCGGTCTTGCGGCGGCGATCCGTCTCAAGCAGATCAACCCCGACTTTTCCGTGGTCGTGGTGGAAAAAGGCTCGGAAATCGGCGCGCATATCCTCTCCGGCGCCGTCATCGATCCGGTCGGCCTCGACAAATTGCTGCCCGACTGGCGCAACGACCCGGCCCGGCCGCTCAGCGTCGAAGTCACCGACGACCGCTTCTACCTGCTCGGCCCCTCGGGCGCGCTGCGCCTGCCCAATTTCCTGATGCCGCCGCTGATGAGCAATCACGGCAGTTTCGCCGGCTCGCTCGGCAATGTCTGCCGCTACCTGGCGACCAAGGCGGAAGAGCTTGGCGTCGAGATCTATCCCGGATTCGCCGCGACCGAAGTGCTTTATGGCGACAACCGCGAAGTTCTCGGGATCGCCACCGGCGACATGGGCGTGGGCCGCGACGGCAAGCCCAAGGACAGTTTCACCCGCGGCATGGAGTTGCGCGGCAAATATACGCTCTTCGCCGAAGGGGCGCGCGGCTCGCTGACCAAGAAGATCATCGCCAAGCATGGCCTCGACAAGAACCGCGAGCCGCAAAAATACGGCATAGGCGTCAAGGAACTCTGGCAGATCGACCCGAAGAAGCACAAGCCTGGCCTGGTGCAGCATTCCTTCGGCTGGCCCTTGTCGTCGGAAACCGGCGGCGGCTCCTTCCTCTATCACATCGAGGACAACCAGGTCGTCGTCGGCTTCGTCGTGCATCTGAACTACAAGAACCCGACGCTCTCGCCCTTCGACGAGTTCCAGCGCTTCAAGACCCATCCGCTGATCCGCGAGACGCTCGAAGGCGGCAAGCGCCTGGCCTATGGCGCCCGCGCGCTCACCGAAGGCGGCTGGCAGTCGGTTCCGCGGCTCGTCTTCCCCGGCGGCGCGCTCATCGGCTGCGCGGCGGGCTTCATGAATGTTCCCCGCATCAAGGGCTCGC
>JAJXYV010000228.1 GCA_021780435.1 Pseudomonadota bacterium | reverse complement strand
ACATGGTCAACCATCCGCGCACCTCGTGCTACGTGCGCACGGACGACTTCACCGACGAGGCGGAGAAATATTTCGAGCGCAAGGCCCGCGAAGCCGGCCTCGACATCGCCGCCGACTGATCGGCCGCAAATATAAAGAATCGGGCTCCGCAAGAACGCGGGGCCCCGACAATCACAATATTTTCTCGGAGGAAAACGTATGAGCAGCGCCCCCTCTATGCGCCGCCCTGACGAAACGGGCGTCCCGGATCCCTTCCAATATATGCATCCGTTGATGAAGAAGAATTACGGGAACTGGGCGTGGCATGACCGTCCTCGTCCCGGCGTTCTCCATCACGTCGCCAAGAGCGGCGACGAGGTCTGGACCGTCCGCGCCGGCACCCAGCGCCAGATGGACGTGTTCACGATCCGCAAGCTTTGCGACATCGGCGACAAGTTCGCCGAGGGTCACGTCCGCTTCACGACCCGATCGAACATCGAGTTCATGCTTTCGGATCAGGCCAAGGTCCAGCCCCTCATTGACGAGCTCAACAGGGAGGGCTTCCCGATCGGCGGCACCGGCAATTCGGTGTCGATGATCTCGCACACCCAGGGCTGGCTGCACTGCGACATTCCCGGCACCGACGCTTCCGGCGTGGTGAAAAGCCTGATGGACATGATGCATCAGGAATTCATCAAGGAGGAAATGCCGAACCGCGTTCGCATCACCACTTCCTGCTGCCAGATCAACTGCGGCGGCCAGGGCGACATTTCGATCAACGTGCAGTACACCAAGCCGCCGAAGATCAACCACGACCTCGTGGCCAAGGTCTGCGAACGTCCGGCCGTCGTCGCGCGCTGCCCCGTCGCCGCCATTCGTCCGGCCCTGGTCGACGGCAAGCCGTCGCTGGAAGTCGACGAGCAGAAATGCGTGTGCTGCGGCGCCTGCTATCCGCCCTGTCCGCCCATGCAGATCAACGGCGCGGACTCGACCAAGATCGCGATCTGGGTCGGCGGCAAGCACTCCAACGCCCGCTCCAAGCCGACCTTCCACAAGCTGGTCGTCGCCAATCTCCCGAACAACCCGCCGCGCTGGCCCGAGGTTGAAGAGGTCGTTCGCAAGATCCTCTATGCCTACAAGGACAACGCCAGGGATTGGGAGCGTCTCGGCGAGTGGATCGAGCGCATCGGCTGGCCGCGTTTCTTCGAGCTGACCGGCTTCGCCTTCACCAAGCATCATCTCGATACTTGGACCGGCGCCCGCAAGACGATGAACATGTCGGCGCACGTTCACTTCTGATCGGCGACGCCGCGGCGAGCGTCTCAAAGAACAGGCCGCCGCGGCGCGGGATCGCCCGAAAAAGACTGAGCAATGGGCTGGGATTTTGACCCAGTTCATTGCCAGCGGGGAATTATATTCGAATATATGCGCCAGCGAGCCGGGCTCGCGTCTACAACCAGTGAGGTCGCTTTGCGCTTCGCCATTCAAATCAACGAAGGCCCTTACACGCACCAAGCGTCGGACACGGCATATCAGTTCGCCAAGGCCGCGCTCGAAAAGGGGCACGAAATTTTCCGCGTGTTCTTCTATCACGACGGCGTCAACAACGGCACGCGTTACACGGTGCCGCCACAGGACGACCGCAATCTGCAGAAGCTGTGGAGCGAGTTGGCCGAGGCTCACAAGCTCGACCTCGTCGTCTGCATCGCCGCGGCGCAGCGCCGTGGCATTCTGGACGCCAATGAGGCGAAGCGGCAGGGCAAGGACGGCGACAATATCGCCCCGGGGTTCCGCATCTCGGGCCTGGGCCAGCTGATCGAGGCCGGCATTCAGGCCGACCGTCTGATCGTGTTCGGCGACTGAGGAGAATCCGATGAGCGACGGACAAACGAAAAAGAAATTCTTCTATCTGAACCGCAAGGCGCCCTACGGGACGATCTATGCGCTTGAATCCCTCGAGGTCGTCCTGATCGGCGCGGCCTTCGAGCAGGAGGTTAGCCTCGGCTTCATTGACGACGGCGTCTTTCAGCTGATGAACAATCAGGACGCCGCCGGCACGGGCATGAAGGGCTTTTCCAAGATCTATCGCGCGCTCGGCGACTACGAGGTGCGCAAGCTCTACGTCGAAAAGGAATCGCTCGAGACCCGCGGCCTCTCCGTCGACGACCTCATGCCGATCACCTACGAGGACGAAGACGAGGATTATGCGGAGAAGCCCTCGATCGTCGTGGTCGACAAGGCGGAAATGGCGAAACTCATCGCCGACCAGGACGTCATTATGAGCTTCTGAGGCGAGTCCCATGTCTACTTTGCACACTGTCAACAAGTCGCCCTATGAGCGCAACGCCATGACGAGCTGTCTTGGCCACGTTTCCGCTGGCGACCTCGTTCTTCTCATCGAAGACGGCGTCCTCGCGGCGCGCAAGGGCGGCTCCTTCGCCCAGGCGCTGAACGCCGCCAAGGGCGCATGCAAGATTTACGTTCTGGCTCCCGATCTCGCCGCGCGCGGCATCGGCGCCGGCGACGTGTTGGAAGGAGTCGAAACCGTCGACTACGGCGGCTTCGTCGATCTTGCCGCAAGCGCGACCCGCGTTTGCGCATGGCTGTAATGATTGAACCTACGGAGAGAAGAATGTCGGGTTACCAAGTGAATGGCGGCGTCGTCGAACACGACGAAGAGGGCTACCTCACGGATATCGGCCAGTGGACGAAGGACGTGGCTGATATCATCGCCAAGGCCGAAAATATCGACATGACCGATGAGCACTGGGAAGTCGTGAACTTCCTTCGCGATTACTATGATGAATATCAGATCGCTCCGGCCGTCCGCATCCTGGTCAAGGAAATGACCAAGAAATACGGCAAGGAAAAGGGTGACCAGAAGGCCCTCTACGCCCTCTTCCCCTACGGTCCGGCGAAGCAGGCCTGTAAGATCGCGGGTCTCCCGAAGCCGACCGGTTGCGTCTGATTGAAAGAGTTTGATCCGAAGGGCCGGGAAGAGCCCCGGATCGGGAGGAAACAATGCTGACGATTGTTTACGCGACGGCGTTCTACGCCGTGTCGCTGCTGCTGATCTTTGCCCTCGGGCGACGGATATGGCTTTATGCGACGACTCCCGCGCCGCTGAAAATTCCGACGACTCCCGCGCCTTTGACCAAGGGCGGGGTCGCCCTTCGGATGCTCCGTGAAGTCACGGTCTTCCAGAGCCTCTTTCGCGCCAACAAATGGATCTGGCTGTTCGGGTGGATTTTCCACGTTTCGCTTGCCGTCGTTCTGCTGCGGCATCTGCGTTACTTTCTGCAGCCGGTTCCGCTTCCGATCGTCCTGATCCAGCCCTTCGGCGTGATCGCGGGCTTCGCCATGGTCGCCGGGCTTCTGGCGCTGTGGGCGCGCCGTTTCGTGGTTGAACGCATTCGTTACATCAGCGGACCGTCCGACCACCTGATCCTGGCCTTGCTCGTCTCGATCGGCTTGAGCGGTCTGACCATGAAGTTCCTTGCCCGCACCGACATCGTCTCGGTCAAGGAATTCTTCCTCGGCCTCATGTATTTCGATTGGCGGCCGCTGCCGGCCGATCCGGCGCTGATCGTCCATCTGACGCTCGTGCTCGTCCTGATGGTCGTGTTCCCCTTTTCCAAGCTGCTCCATGCGCCGGGCGTCTTCTTCAGCCCGAGCCGCAACCAGGCCGACGACACCCGCGAGCGTCGTTACGTCGGGAGCGCCAAGCTTGAATCCACCCCGCGTCGCGCTTGAGGTTTGGTCAGATGGCAGAAGCGTCCAGCGATTTCGACCCCAAGGAAAAGGTCCACGGCGACCCCATCGAGCTGCCGCATATCCAGTGCGGGGCGATGGCCGGAACGATGCCATTCAAGGCGGCGCCCGGCCATATGCAGCCGCTCGGATTCCCGGGCGAACTGGTGGAGGATTGGCACGACAAGGCGATCGCGCGTCTGGGCGAATTGCTCGACGGCAACAAGGCGCTGCGGGTTTACCTTGATTCCTGCGTCAAATGCGGGGCCTGCACCGACAAGTGCCATTATTTCCTCGGCACCAGCGATCCGAAGAACATGCCGGTCGCGCGCCAGGACCTGCTGCGCAAGGTCTACCGCCGGCATTTCACCTTCGCCGGCAAATATTTTCCCTCCCTGGTCGGGGCCGAGGACCTCACCAAGGAAGTGCTCGACGATTGGTACAGCTATTTCCATCAGTGCTCGGAATGCCGGCGCTGTTCGGTTTTCTGTCCCTATGGCATCGACACGGCCGAAATCACCATGGCTGGACGCGACATCCTGGACACGATCGGCGTCGGCTCGAAATACACCAATGAGATCATCGGCAAGGTCTTCACCGTCGGCAACAATCTCGGTCTGCCGCCCAAGGCGCTGAAGGCGACGCTCGAAGGCCTCGAGGAAGAACTCGAGGAAGAAACCGGCCTGCCGATCAAATTGCCGCTGGACGTGAAGGGCGCCGACATTCTGCTTGTCACGCCGTCGGCCGACTTTTTCGCCTCGCCCCACATGGAAGGCCTCATGGGCTACGCCAAGGTGTTCCATGAGGCGGGCGTCTCATGGACCCTGTCGACCCATGCGGCGGAAGCCGCCAATTTCGGCATGTTCATCGGCTCGACCGAGAACATGCAGAAGATTTCACTGCGCATCCGCGACGCCGCGAAAGATCTCGGCGTGAAAAGGCTGGTTTTTGGCGAATGCGGCCATGCCTGGCGTGTCGCCTATTCGTTCCTCGACACTTTGGCCGGGCCGTTCGATTTTCTCGATCCGAACTATCCGATCCCGCAGCATATCGTCGAATTCACCTACGATATGATCCAGCGGGGCAAGCTCAGGTTCGACAAGTCCAAGAACGACGCGTTCCGGCTGACCTTCCACGATTCCTGCAATGTCGCGCGCGCCTCGCGCATGGGCGACGAACCGGGTGGACAATTCGAACTGCCGCGAGCCGTGCTGCGCGCGGTCTGCAATTATTACTTCGACATGGCCCCCGAGACGATCCGCGATCAGACTTTCTGTTGCGGCGGCGGCGGCGGCCTGTTGAGCGACGACATCATGGACGTGCGCGTCAAGGGCGCGATGCCGCGCATGCGCGCGCTGAAGGATGTGGCGGAGGAGAACGGCGTGACCCATATGGCCGCCATCTGCGCGATCTGCAAGGCGCAGTTCTCCAAGGTGCTTCCGCAATATGGCTTCGATCGCGAAGCGATCGTGAGCGTGCACCAGATGGTTTCTAACGCAATCATCCTGACCGGTTCGGTACAGGCGAAGGAATTGGAGGAGTCCGGCCATGAATGAGACGACGCAGAAGAAAGACCTCACGTTTCGCCGGTTCAAGAACGGCGAGACGATGTGGGACTGGCCGGATCTGACCAAGAAGATCTTCCAGCAGGACAAGAGCTACAAGTGCCCGACCTATGTCCATCGCGCGCCGCCGTGCCAGGGATCGTGCCCCTCCGGCCATGACATCCGCGGCTGGCTTTCGATCGCGCGCGGCATGGACAAGCCGCCGGTCGCCGGCCAGGCTTGGCAGGAATACGCCTTCAACCGCATGGTCGAGGCCAATCCGTTCCCCGCCACGATGGGCCGCGTCTGTCCCGCGCCCTGCGAAGACGGCTGTAATCGCAACGAAGTCGACGATTTCGTCGGGATCAACGGCGTCGAGCAATATGTCGGCGACTGGGCGATCGAACAGAAGCTCGCGCTGCCGGCGCCGGCCGCGCTCAGCGGCAAGAAGGTCGCAGTGATCGGCGGCGGCCCGGGCGGCCTCACCGCCGCCTGGTTCCTGCGCAGCAAGGGTCATGCGGTCACGATCTTCGAGGCGCATGAGCAGCTCGGCGGCATGATGCGTTTCGGCATTCCCGGCTATCGCACGCCCCGCGACATGCTCGATGCGGAAATCGGCCGCATCACCTCGCTCGATGGCGTCGAGGTTCGCACCGGCGTCCGCGTCGGTCAGGACGTCTCGATCGAGCAGCTGGATCGTGACTATGACGCGATCTTCTGGGCGATCGGCGCGCAGAAGGGCCGTCCGCTGCCGGTTCCCGGCGCCGACGCGGTGAACTGCATCACCGGCGTTGAATTCCTCGACGCCTTCAACAATGGCTGGGCCCTCTCGACCGCGAAGAACATCGTGGTTGTCGGCGGCGGCGACACCTCGATCGACGTGGCCTCGGTGGCGCGCCGCATTGGCCACATCAAGGCCAGGCACGACCACGACACCTCGGCCGCCTCCGCTTCGCACGGCTACACGGCCCACGACGTCACTGGGGCGCTGGCGCGCGAAGGCGTCAAGGCGACCCTGACCTCGCTGTTCCCGGTCGAAAAGATGACGGCCGCCGAGCGCGAGCGCGAAGACGCCAAACGCGAAGGCGTCGAGATCCAGGGCGGCGTCATGCCGCTGGAGGTGGTGAAGGGCCCGGACGGCAGCGCCATCGCCTTGAAGTTGTGCCAGTGCACGATGAAGGGCAATGCGCCGCAGCCGATCGAGGGCACGGAATTCACGATCGAATGCGACATGATCATTTCGGCGATCGGGCAGATGGCCGATCTCGCTGATGGCCTGGAAAAGCTCGACAGCGGTCGCGGTTCGATCGCCATCGATTCAGTCTACAAGGTCAAGGGGATGGACAAGCATTTCGCCGGCGGCGACGCCGTGCGGCCCCATCTGCTGACCACCGCCATCGGCCATGGCCGCGTCGCGTCGGAAACGATCGATCACTTCCTTTCCGGCGAGCTTGAGGAAAAGCGGCCGAAAGTGGACGTGAACCAGTTCAAACTGCTGGAAGAACTGCATCAGCGCCATCTCGATCCCACGCCCTACGACCACGCCCAGAGCCGCGGCACGTCGGGGGCGAAATACGCGGTCCATAATTACGAAGATCGCGGCGCGACCCAGATCATTCCGCACAAGGACCTGTTCAAGGGCCATTTCACCTTTGTCGCGCGCAACAAGCGCGACGAGCGCCATGTCGAAGCCAACCAGGTCATGGGCGATTTCGCGGAGCGCATCGTCGCCTTCTCCGAAGCGCAGGCTCAGGCCGAAGGCCAACGCTGCATGTCCTGCGGCATGTGCTTCGAATGCGACAATTGCGTGATTTTCTGCCCGCAGACCGCCGTGTCCCGCGTGCCGAAAAAAGACCGCGCCGTTGGCCGCTATGTGCAGACCGATTACGGCAAATGCATCGGCTGCCACATCTGCGCCGACGTCTGCCCGACCGGCTATATCCAGATGGGCCTCGGGGAATAGCATGCGCGCCCTGAGGACCCTCTTCGCCGCGCTCCTGTTCCTGACAGGAGTCGCGGGCGGCGCCTCGGCCTGGGCTGAGGACGCAGCCGGGCGCACGCCCGAGCCGCATCCAGCCCATGGCAAGGGCGAGCATTGCGTCGCGGACACGGCCTTCATGCGGCGCAACCACATGCTCATGATGTACGCCCATCGCACGGAAGTGCTCCATGAAGGCGTCCGCACGCCGCAATTCAATATTTCCGGCTGCGTGAACTGCCACGCAGTCAAGGGCGATGACGGCAAGCCCGTTTCCTTCGCCAGCGAGAAGCATTTCTGTCGCTCCTGCCACTCCTATGCGGCGGTGCAGATCGATTGTTTCGAGTGCCACAACTCGAAGCCGCAAGAGACCGGCAAGGCCGCCGCCGCGGAAAACGGCGGCGAAGACGCCGCGAAGCTTGCGGCGTTTCTTCGGGAGAACAAAAAATGAGCTCGTGTTCGGGCGGGGACGGCAAGGCCGCCGTGGATCGGCGGGGCGTGTTGCAGGCCGCGGGCGCATTCGCCGGGACGGTTCTGGCGCCCGGCGTGACGCTTTATGCTTTCGGCGGCGGCGACGCCCAGGCGCGCCCCGTGGACGAGCCGGCGTCCGCCAAGCAGCGCTGGGGCATGCTGATTGACCTCAACAAATGTTCGTCGGGATGCACCGCCTGCGTCACCGCCTGCAAGGACTATAACGGCCTGAAAAGCACCGGCCGCCCGGAAATCGACGCCCAGTGGATCCGCAAGGTGTCGCTGAAGGATCCGAACACGGGCGTCGTCCGCTCGGCCCCCGTCATGTGCCAGCATTGCGCCAGCCCGCCTTGCGTCGACGTCTGCCCCACCGGCGCCTCGATGAAGCGCGCCGACGGCATCGTGCTGGTCGACAAGCATATCTGCATTGGCTGCCGCTATTGCATGATGGCCTGTCCCTTCAAGGCGCGCTCCTTCATTCACGAGGAAGAGACCGATCAGAAGGTCAACAATCCGAGCGGCAAGGGCACGGTGGAAGGCTGCACGCTGTGCGTGGATCGGGTTGACGCCGGCCAGAACCCCGCCTGCGTGGACGCTTGCGCGAAAGAGGGCGGCGCGCTGGTTTTCGGCGATCTCAACGATCCCGAAAGCGAGATCTCCAAGGCGATGCGCGCTCAGCCTTCGGCTCGGCTGCGCGCCGATCTCGAGCTCGACCAGGGCATCCATTACGTCAATCTGAAATGATGCTCGGCGCGAGCCGCCGCTCGCGCAGCGAAAGTTGGAACATTGAGGGAGAGCGCCGATGGCGCAGATCAAATTCCGCAGGCTCGACGTCCGCAGCTCGCTGCTGCGGGCCATGGTCTTGGTCAATGCCTTCATCGTGGCGGCTGGCTTGAGCGCAGCGCTTTACATGGAGACTATGGGCCATGCCGTGACCGGCATGAACAATCAGGTCGTCTGGGGCCTGCCGCATGTCTTCGCGGTGTTCCTGATCGTTTCGGCTTCCGGCGCGCTCAATGTCGCGTCGGTTTCCTCGGTGTTCCACCGCCTGGCCTACAAGCCTTTCGCGCGGCTTTCGGGCGTTCTCGCCCTTTCCCTGCTGGCCGGCGGCCTGATGATCCTGGTGCTCGACCTGGGCCGGCCGGACCGGTTGCTCGTGGCGGTCACGAACAATAATTTCCGGTCGATCTTCGCCTGGAACATCTACCTCTATTCCGGCTTTTTCGTCATCGTCACCGGCTATCTCTTTTCGATGATGGACCGTCGCGTCTCGAAAATGAAGGACGTGAACCAGGCGTTCGGGTGGACCGCTTTCGCCTGGCGCCTGGTCCTGACCACCGGCACCGGCTCGATCTTCGGATTTCTCGCGGCGCGCAGCGCGGTGTTCGGCGGCATCATGGCGCCTTTGTTCATCGCCTCGTCGCTGGTTTACGGTCTCGCCTTCACGGTCCTGGTGCTGATGACCATGTCCTATGAGACGCGCGGCCGGCTGTGCACCGCGGAAATGCTCGGCAAGTTCCGTGGGCTGCTGGCCGTCTTCGCGCTGACCACGCTCTTCCTGACCGCCATCTCGCATGTCAGCAGGCTCTATGGTTCGCAGACCGCGGGCGTCGAACGCTTCCTGCTCGTGAGCGGCGGAATCTATCCTGTCATGTTCTGGATCGGCCAGGTCGTCATCGGCAATCTGATCCCGCTGGCGCTGCTCGCCTTCATGGGCGAGGGGGCGTCCGGCCGGCGCTCGCTGGTCTTGGCGTCGCTCCTGTTCCTGGTGGGCGGTCTGGCGCAGATGTATGTGGTGATCATCGGCAGTCAGGCCTATCCGCTGACGATTTTCCCAGGCTTCGAAGTGTCGAGCTCGTTTTTCGATGGCGCGATCAATCCCTATACGCCGACGCTGCCCGAAGCGCTGCTTGGAATGGCCGGCATATCGGTCGCCATGCTGATCGCCGCGCTCGCTTTCTACCTTCTGCCCTTCCTGCCGCAGGGCGAAGAAGAAGCCGAAGGAGCTTATGTGACGCCATGACGCGATTTTACGTCTCGGCAGCGATCAAATCATCCGGCAAGACGACGGTTTCAATCGGACTCGCCGCAGCGCTGGCTTCGCGCGGATTGAAAGTGCAGACCTTCAAGAAAGGTCCGGACTATATCGATCCGATGTGGCTGGCGCGGGCGTCGGGGCGTCCAAGCTATAATCTCGATTTCAACACCCAGGAGCGCAACGAGATTCTGGGCCTTTATGGCCAGGTTCTGGGCGACGCCGACCTCGCGCTGATCGAAGGCAACAAGGGCCTGCATGACGGCGTCGATCCCTTCGGGGCCGACTCGTCGGCTGCTCTGGCCAAGCTTCTGCGCGCGCCCGTCGTGCTGGTGATCGACGCCAACGGCATGGCGCGCGGGATCGCGCCCCTTCTGCTTGGCTACCGCGATTTCGATCGGGACGTCGAATTCGCCGGCGTCATCCTGAACAAGGTCGGCGGCGCCCGGCAGGAAGGCAAGCTGCGGCAGGCGATCGAGAATTACACCGACATGAAGGTGCTTGGCGCGATCGGGCGCGACCGGAGCCTCAATATCGACGAGCGCCACCTCGGACTCACGACCCCGGACGAGACCGGCGAATGTGACGAGGTGATCGCGCAGGCGCGCGACGCCGTGCGCCGGGGGGTCGATCTCGACGCCTTGCTTGCAGCCGCGGCGCGCGAGGAAGTCCGAACTGCGCCCGTGCTTCGCGCCCTTCCGAATCCGGATATCGTCATCGCGGTGGCGCGCGATGCGGCGTTCGGCTTCTATTATGCGGACGACCTCGACGCACTGCGGGCGGCGGGGGCGCGACTGGTGTTTTTCGACGCCTTGCGCGACCGCGTTCTGCCGTCCTGCGACGGGCTGTTCATCGGCGGCGGCTTTCCGGAGACGCTGGCCGCCGGGCTCGAGGCGAACAGCGAATTGCGCCGGAACATCCGCGCCGCCGTCGAGGGCGGCCTGCCGACCTATGCCGAATGCGGCGGCATGATGTATCTGACGCGCTCGATTTCCTTCCAGGGCGCGCGGCGCGAGATGGTTGGCGTCATTCCCGCCGACTCCGTGATGGGCGAGACTCCGCAGGGGCGGGGTCTGGTCCGCGTCGAGGCGACGGCGGATTTTCCGTGGCCGGGCGCGCAGGGCGAGGGCGTCGTCGCCGCGCACGAATTTCATTATGCGCGCCTGGAAAATGTCGCGCCCGAGTTGCGCTACGCCTGGCGCGTGCAAAGGGGTCATGGCGTCGACGGGCGACGCGATGGGATCGTCATTGGCAATATGCTGGCCGGTTTCACCCATCAGCGTGACACGTCGCGTCATCGGTGGACGGATCAGTTTGTCGCTTTCGTCAGGATGCAGAAGCGGAAACGCCTTGGCGTCGCGCCAGGCGAGGCCCCGCTTCGCAGAGGCCTGGCCGGGCGGCGGCGGGCCGTTTGAAACAAGCAAGGGTGAATCAATGAGCTATGAATTTCAGGGCAAGGTCATCGAAACCACTGCGACCGGCTATCTTGTCGATCCGGAGGAATGGAGCCGTGAGCTTGCCGAGCATATCGCCGGCCTCGACGGACTCCAGCTGGGCGATCGCCATTGGGATGTGATCGACTATCTGCGCGAGGAATATTTCGAAAACAACCAGAGCACGCCCAACACGCGGACGATCATCAAGGCAATGTCGGACAAGTGGGGCGATCGGGTCGACCAGAAGACGCTTTACGATTTGTTCCCGCTCGATCCGTCGAAGCAGGGCGGCCGCATCGCCGGCGTCGCGGAAAGCCGCCGCAAGGGCGGCTACTGAGCCGCTAAAAGGGCCGCTGGAAAAAATATAAATCTGATGTAACATATCGCGCCGCGCAATTTCCGCGCGGCGCGGAACTTTTTCATGCGTCTGACCAGCTATACCAATTACGCGTTGCGCATCCTGATGGTCGCGACGATGCGCCAGGGCGAACTCGTCACGGTTCACGAGGTTGCGGAAACCTTCGGCATATCGAAGGCCCATCTCGTCAAATGCGTTCACCAGCTCGGGCTCTGGGGCTATCTCGAGAATGTGCGCGGACGCAACGGCGGCTTCCGGCTAGCCAAGCCGGCCGAGACGATCACGGTCGGCGAGATCGTCCGCAAGACCGAGGACGATCTCAACCTGGTCGAATGTTTCGACGCCGTGACCAACACCTGCCCGCTCATCGGCATTTGCGGATTGGGCAAGACGTTCAAAAAGGCCTGCAGCGCGTTCCTCGAAGTGCTGGACTCGACCACTGTCGCCGATATTTCCGCCAACCGCCGTGAAGTGCTGGAGACGCTCAGCCCGAAATGGGCGGAGCCGCGGCCGCGAAAGCGGGCTTGACCGCCACTTTCCGATATGCCGCCTTGACGCAGCGACGCGGGTTTCCTAAAGAGAGCGTCCGACGTCAAGGCGTCCGGGCGATTAGCTCAGCGGGAGAGCACACCCTTCACACGGGTGGGGTCATAGGTTCGATCCCTATATCGCCCACCATTTCTCGTGGGACATCATCCGTTAATTCCCCTGTCGAATCCGTTATTTCCCCTGTCGACCGGGCGCGGATCGGCGTTTCAGCAATCGAAGGATTGCCGGCGCCCTTTTTGCGCGCCGGCGCTTTTTTCAGGCCTTGACCGGCGCGATGAATTCGGCCGCCGCGGCGGGCAGTTCGGAGAAATGCGAAATGACCCGATCCGGTCCATATTCGCTCACAGGGCGGTCGGTATAGCCGAAGTCCACGGCGATGACGGGCACGTCGGCGGCGCGCGCCGTGGCGATGTCGGTCTTGGAATCGCCGATCATGATGGTGCGCCGCACGTTGCCGCCCGCCGCTTCGATGGTGCGGAGCAGGGGCGCCGGATCGGGCTTGGGAATTCCGAACGTGTCCTGGCCGCAGATGAAGGCGAAACGGTCGGCGACGCCGAGCTTTTCCAGCAGCAGCTTGGCCGGCCGCTCGACCTTGTTGGTGCAGACGGCGAAAACGCCGCCGCTTTCGGCAAGCGTGTCGAGCGCTTCGACCACGCCGGGATAAAGGCGGCTGTCGTCGGCGATCCGGGTCTCGTAATGGGCGAGGAAGCGCGCATACATCTCTTCGAGGCGCTCTTCCGGGATCGTCAGGTTCTGCGCCGCGAGGGCGCGGACGATGAGCGCGCGGGCGCCGGCGCCGAGCAGCGAACGGGCGTCTTCAAGGGGCGTCGAAGCGAAGCCTTCGCCGATCATGATATGGTCCAGCGTTCCCATCAGGTCGCCCGCGGTATCGGCGAGCGTGCCGTCGAGATCGAAAACGTAGAGCGCGCGGTCTGGCGTCGTAGCCATGCAGATCCTCCTGTTGCTACTTTAGGCTATATAGGTTCTTTCCGTCCATGTCATGCGTCAGTGTTCGGGTTCGTTCGCCGCGACGATCGGAAGGCGAACCCGACGGCCTTTGGCGGGCCGGAATGCTAGATTTGCTTCAGGGGCAAGATGATTCGCGCCGCGAAGTCGCCAAAAGGGGAGAAAGCCGCGATGCTGAAATGGATGGTTCTGGCCTTGCTCGCGACGACGGGCGCGGCGCAGGCCGGCAATTACGATTTCCTCGCCGCGCCGCAGATCGACCTCAACCGCGTCTATCGCATCGACAAGGCGAGCGGTGAGGTCGGCGCCTGCCAATATGGCCTCAAGGACGGTTCGCCCGTGGGCGTGACCCTGTGCTATCCGGCCGGCGAGGGCGCCGGGCCGCAAACCCCGAGCGAATATGGACTCATCGCCTCGCGGCACGAAAAGGAGGGTGGCGTGTTCCGGGTCGACCAGCGCACCGGCGCGATGTCGATCTGTTATGTGCTGAACGAGGCGGTGGTCTGCACGCCGGCGGCGAAATGATGGACCCGCTCACGGCCTTCGGCTTGTTCGCCGTCAGCGCCATGCTCATCTTCTATGCCTTGGAGCCGCGAGGCGCCGTTTATAGTCTTGGTTTTGCTGCGTCCTGCGCGTTGGGGTCGGCCTATGGCTTCCTGCAGGGGGCCTGGCCCTTCGGCCTTGTCGAGGCGGTCTGGTCGGTCGTGGCGCTGCGGCGCTATCTTGGCGCGCGGAAAGGAACTGCCCATGAAACTCAATGATCCGTCCCTCTTGAAGACGCAGATGCTGCTCGGCGGCGTCTGGCGCGGCGACGGCGCGCTGGAGATCAGGAACCCGGCCAATGGCGCGCTTCTTGGCCGCGTGCCCAATGGCGGCGCGGCGGAAGCGGCCGAGGCGGTCGAGATCGCGGCGCGTGCGCAGAAGATCTGGGCGGCGCATACCGCCAAGCAGCGCTCGGTCCTGCTGCGCAAATGGTTCGACCTGATCGTGGCCGCGCGCGAGGACCTCGCGGTGATCATGACCAGCGAGCAGGGCAAGCCTCTCGCCGAGGCGCGCGGCGAAATCGATTATGCGGCGAGCTTCATCGAATTCTATGCCGAAGAAGCCAAGCGCATCTATGGCGAGACCATTCCCTCGCCCTGGCCCGACGCCCGCATTGTCACCCTGCGCCAGCCGATCGGGGTGATGACCGCGATCACGCCCTGGAATTTCCCGGCGGCCATGATCACCCGCAAATGCGCCCCCGCGCTGGCGGCGGGCTGCGCCTGCGTGGTCAAGCCGGCGCCGGAGACGCCCTTGACGGCGCTGGCCTTGGGCGAGTTGGCGGTGCGCGCCGGCCTGCCGCCGGGCGTTCTGAACATGGTCACGGGCGACGCGCCGGCGATCGGCAAGGTGTTCTGCGAACATCCCGCCGTGCGCTTCGTCGGCTTCACCGGTTCGACCGAGGTCGGCAAGCTGTTGATGCGCCAGGCGGCTTCGGGCGTGAAAAAGGTTGGGCTCGAACTTGGCGGCAACGCGCCTTTCATCGTCTTCGACGACGCCGATCTCGACGCGGCGGTCGCCGGCGCCATGCTGTCGAAATATCGCAACATGGGCCAGACCTGCGTCTGCGCCAATCGGCTCTATGTGCAGGAAGGCGTTTACGGCGCCTTCGCCGGAAAGCTCGCCGAAGCGGTGGCGAAGCTCAAGGTTGGCGACGGCCTGGCCGAAGGCGTGCAGCAGGGGCCGCTGATCAATTCCGAGGCGCTGGTCAAGGTCGAGGCCCATATCGCGGACGCGGTCGCCAAGGGCGGGCGCGTGCTGGTCGGCGGCCAAAGGCACGAACTGGGGGGAACCTTCTTCCAGCCCACCGTGATCTGCGACGTGACCCCCGACATGGCGGTCGCTCGCGAGGAAACGTTTGGGCCGGTCGCGCCCTTGTTCCGGTTCAAGGACGAGGCGGATGTGATCGCCCAGGCCAATGCGACGCAATATGGCCTTGCCGCCTATTTCTACGCCCGCGACCTCGGACGGGTGTTCCGGGTCGCCGAAGCGCTGGAATATGGCATGGTCGGCGTCAATTCCGGCATCATCTCGACAGAGGTCGCGCCCTTCGGCGGCGTTAAGGAATCCGGGCTCGGCCGTGAAGGGTCGCGCCATGGAATCGAGGAATTCGTCGAAATCAAATATGTGCTCCTCGGCGGTCTGGGCGCCTGAGCTTCTCGCGCGTGGGCGCGATATCGGCGGAGCCAGGTCAGCTGGCCCGGAATGGATGCTCGCGGCGGCTCCGTCGTCTGCGCGGCCACAAGCTGGCGGCCGGCGCTATCGATGGATGCCGCGATCTCTTTTCAAACGAAGAAGGCGCCAAATATTTCAAGGCCACACGATATGGCGCCATCCGAGCGGGTTCTGTTCTGGCCACGTCTCCAACATAGCCGATCGCGCAGGTTTGACCTGTCGCGTGAACGCCTCGTTTCCTGCTGAAATCCGCCTTTCTGTTT
>JAJXYV010000046.1 GCA_021780435.1 Pseudomonadota bacterium | reverse complement strand
CCAAATATTGATCGAAAGAAAAACAAGAACAGGGAAAACGGCGCGGCAGGGACCGCGCCGTTTTTTTGCCGCCGCCGACCAGCTTCCGCCGCACCCCGCCAAACGTCGCTGTCCCCAGTCGCGTCAGCTCAAAAAACGCCCCGATCGGCACAGCTCCAAAGCAGCCTGCCGCAGGACGCCGAGCAAATCTTCCTGAAGCCGAATTCTTGCCTCATCAACGGCGGCGCCGGAGGACGTCTCGCCGCCGATCAATCGGCGAAGCGGATTGCGCGGAAGTCGGCGCGCTCGAGGATCCACGAGGTCAGGAGTCCGGCGATCAATCCCCAAAAAGCGGCGCCGATATTGAAGAGAGCGAGGTCGGCCACGGTGACGATGAAGGCGACCAGCGCGCCAAGCGAGAAACGCTCCTTGAACGACGCGACGAACGCCGATTGCAGAACTCTCAACATCGCAAGTCCCGCAAGAACCGCGATAAAGGCCTTCGGCGCGATCAGCATCAGGCGCGTCAGTGTCGGCGCCATGAGGCCGAAGGCGATCGAGATCAGGCCGGTCGCGAGTCCCGCGATGTAATGCCGGTCGCGTTCGCCCGCGGAAACCAGGATCGCGTTCGTGGGGCCGGCGAGACAGGTGGAGACGCTGCCGACGACGGCGCCGAGCAGGCTGCCGACGCCGCAAGCCACGGTGATCGAATCGACCGGCGCCTCGTGGCCGGCCGCGCCGAGGACCGCATAGCCTTGCCCGTTCTGGACGACCAGGACAGTGACGGCGAGCGGAATGACGAGTTCCGTCATCGCGGCCCACGACCAGTCAGGCGCCTGAACCATCGGACGGACGAGCCCGAAATGACCCAGCGCGCTTGTGTCGAAACGTCCCAGCGCGGCGGCCGCGATCGCGCCGACAAGCAGCGCGCCGATGATCGGCGGAATGTAGTGGCCAATGTCGCGCCGGGCGTTGAGCAGCAGCCAAACGCCGACCATCGGCGCCGCGATGGCGAAATCGGTGTGCAGCGCCTTCACCAGATCGACGCCAAAACGCAGGAACACGCCAGCGACCATGCCCATCACGATCGGCATGGGAATCGCGCGCATCGCCGGTCGCACCCAGCCGGTCGCGCCGAGCACGATCATCAGCGCGCCGGTCGCGTAATAAGCGCCGATGACTTGCGGAAAAGACAAGTGGTTCAGGGCCGCGCCGACCAGGACGGTTCCCGGAATAGTCCAGAAAAACGCCAGGGGCTGCCGATAGAGCCACGAGAACAGCGCGGTGATCACGCCGTTGATGAAGAAGACGCCGAATATCCAGGAAGCGAGCGCGGCTTCGTCCAGGCCGCCGCGCACGCCGACCGCCAAAATGATCGCCACCGGCGCCGTCGCCGCGAAGAGCCAGCCGATGAAGCCATGGGCGATATAGGTTGCGCCGACGTCGGCGCGAATTTGCCGGGCGCTCGTCAGCGGCGAGCGCGGCCTTTCCAGATGCGAGAACATTTTGGGGTCCGCGGTTTTGGGCAAGAGGATTTGCGAGAAGGCGGCGTCAGCCGCAATCGTGTTTCAGGCCCCGGCTTTTCAGCCGATAGACCATTTGCGCGCGCGTGATCCCGAGCAGGCGCGCCGCGGCGGCGACATTGCCGTTGGCGCGCTCGACCGCGCGCTTCAGCAGGAGGGTTTCGATCTCATCAAGCGTGCCTTTTTCCTCATGCCGGTCGTTTGCGAGCAGGTCGAGGACCTGTTCGGAAAGACGGTCCAGGTCCGGACGCTCGGGCGTCTTGGCCTCCGCTGTCAGGTCCTGCGCGCCGCGCTGGACGAGTTTACCCTTGCGGTCGACGATGAACAGATTTTCGCCGATCCGTTCGCCTCCGGCGAAGAGTTGCGGCGTATCGATGGGGCCTTCTTCGGGCGCCAGAATCATTCCACGCTCCACGACATTTTCGAGCTCGCGGATGTTTCCTGGCCAATTGTAGGTCAGCATTGCATCGACGGCGCGCTGGGTGAAGCCGGCGACGCTGCGGCCGTGCTTCGCATTGAACTTGCGCAGGAAGTAATCCATCAGTAGCGGAATGTCTTCGTGGCGTTCGCGAAGCGGCGGAATGACGATCGGGAACACGTTGAGGCGGAAAAAGAGATCCTCGCGAAAACGCCCCTGTCTCACTTCGTCACGCAGGTCCACATTGGTGGCGGCGATCACGCGCACGTCGACGCGACGGGTCTGACTGTCGCCGAGCCTTTCCAACTCGCCCTCCTGCAGCACGCGCAGCAATTTGCCCTGCGCGATGCTCGTCAGCGTGCCGATTTCGTCGAGGAACAATGTGCCGCCATTCGCGCGTTCGAAGCGGCCAAGGCGGTTCTGCGTCGCGCCGGTATAGGCGCCGCGCTCAACGCCGAACAATTCGGATTCGACGAGGTTCTCCGGCATTGCGGCGCAGTTGAGCGCGACGAAGGGCTTTGTCGCGCGTGAACTGAGGCGATGCAGCGTCCGCGCGAACACCTCTTTGCCGACGCCGCTCTCGCCCAGGAAGAGGACGGTCGCCTGCGTCGGGGCGACGCGTCGAACCATGGTCAACACCGTGTTGAAATTCGGCGAAATACCAATGGGTTGGTCGCTTCGATCCTGCGCCTCCTCGGGAGCGCGAACGACAGCGGTTTGCGGTCGCGAAACCTCCGGCAAATGTGTCGGCGCTGTCGGCGGCAGAATGAAGCGGAGATCCTCTTCCGCGCTGTCGCCCCACTCCTCAACGGTCTTGCCGATGATCCTGCAAGCCGCATGGCCCATCGCCTGGCATTCGACCTCGCGATAGAGGATCGGCCGCCCCATGAATTCAGTGGCGAATCCCGACGCGTAACCGATCTGCATCCAGCAGGCCGGTTCGGCGCCGACGGCAAAATAACGGATGTGCTCCTCATCCTCGACGGGGGTGCGCCAGAGAAATTCACCGTAATGCGTTCCGTGCTCGACATCGAACTCGAGCCTGACCAGTTCGGAAAGTCCGACGCCCTCCAGACAGTGCAGTTGCGGGCCAACAAGGAACATCGTTTTCAACGAGTTTTTCAGCCGAACCTTGCGCGCAAGGCGCGCATCGTAAGAACCCGCGTGATAGCCCATACGCGTCAGAAAGCCGCGCGCGACATCGAAGCCGAGCGTCTCGATCATCTCGCGCCGCAGCAGCCCGAGGGAGCGCGCGTGGATGAGAAGCATGCGCTGATCGTCGAGCCAGATCCGGCCGTCCGTCGTTGAAAAATGCAGACGCGCCATCAAATCGGCCAAACCCGGAATTTGGCTTTTGTCGAATTCAAAAGGTCCCCGCGGCGATGCCGGCGGTTTGGATTCCGCGCTCATGCTCCTCCCTCTGCGCCGTCGTGAAATTCCGTCATTTGCTGCGGACCGGTCGCATTTTGCTGATCACGCTAGCACACCCCGTGCCAGACCGGAAAAAGAGATTTCAGTCCTTTTGAACCTGTGAACGCATTCTGCAGCGAAGCTTTCGCATGGGGCGTATATTCAAGGAAAAACATGCTCTTAGGTCTCGGGCCAACTGCGCCGCCGCATCGCTTGAATAGCGCGTCCGTCCCGTTCCGGTCGCCGCTCGCGCAGGCCGCGCCGGCGCAGTAGATCAAATCATCGACTGCGCAAAATCGTTTTCCGGCGCCAAATGACTCATTTCATGCTCCGCGGCCACCGCGCGGCGCGATCGCGGCCTTGATGCAATCGAATCGGCTTGCGGCCGCAGAAAATTTTCATGCGCCATGACGCGGTGCGGTAATCCATTCTTGCGAAAAGAAATTCCTGCTCCCGCAGCTTTGACGGAGCCGTGGCCCCGCAAGCGGAACATTTCCCGCCGCCGCGACTCGTGAACGCATTGGCACGGCGCGTGCAGCCATTGCTCCCAAAAGAACGAGGGCGATCATTTGATC
>JAJXYV010000083.1 GCA_021780435.1 Pseudomonadota bacterium | reverse complement strand
GGCCACCTCCCCGCGTCCGCGCCAGGCCTCGATTTCCCGCTGAGCGAGGTCGAGCGCCTCACCGGCCTGCGCCTCGAGCGCAGCGAAATGGTCGGGACACTGGAAAAGCTCGGCTTTGCTGTCGCGGAACAGATCGCCGACGCCGGCCGCGTCCATGTCCGCGCGCCAAGCTGGCGCCCGGACATCGAAGGCAAGGCCGATCTGGTCGAGGAGATCGTGCGCCTCGCCGGCCTCGACCGGATCGTTTCGGTTCCGCTCGATCGCGAATCGGCGGTCGCCGGCCCGGTCCTCACCTTGTTGCAAAAACGCGTCCGCACGGCCCGGCGCGCGCTCGCCGCGCGCGGCATGGTCGAGGCGGTCACCTGGTCCTTCGTCGGGAAGGCGGAGGCGGAGTTTTTTGGCGGCGGCGCGTCGGACCTCGCCCTGGCCAATCCGATCGCCGCCAATCTCTCGGACATGCGCCCGAGCCTGCTGCCGGGCCTGATCAACGGAGCCAAGGCCAATGTCGCGCGCGGCTTCGGCGACCTCGCTCTGTTCGAAGTCGGCCAGATTTTCAGGTCGGACGAGGAAGACGGCCAATATGTCGCCGCCGCCGGCCTGCGCCGGGGAACCGCCAGGCCCTCGGGCGCCGGGCGTCATTGGAGCGACAAGGCGGCCTCGGTCGACGCCTTCGACGCCAAGGCGGACGTCCTGGCGCTGCTGGCGGCTCTGGGCGTCGCCTCGGGCGCCGTACAGGTCGTGCCCGGCGGCCCGGGTTTCCTGCATCCGGGCCGCTCCGCGACCCTGCAGTTCGGTCCGCGCAATATCGCCGGCTGGTTCGGCGAACTCCATCCGAGGGCGCTGGAGGCTATGGACGCGACCGGTCCGCTGGTCGCCTTCGAACTGCTGCTCGACGTCCTGCCCCCGGCCAAGCCCAAGCCGACCAAAGCGCGGCCGAAACTCGAACTCTCGGATTTCCAGCCGGTCGAGCGCGATTTCGCTTTCATCGTGGACAGGAGCGTGAAAGCGGCCGATCTTGTGAAGGCGGCCCAGGGCGCCGACCGTAATCTGATTGTCAATGTCGGGGTGTTCGATCTCTATGAGGGACCGGGCGTTCCCGAGGGCAAGAAGTCGGTGGCGCTCAACGTGACCTTGCAGCCGCGCGAAAAGACGCTGACCGACGCTGAAATCGAGGCGGTGGCGGCGAAGGTCGTGGCGGAGGCGGGCAAGAAGACAGGCGCCGTCCTGCGCGGCTGAGGCGCGCCGCGCCCGCTTGAGAGGAGGGGGCAATGGCGGAAAAGTTCTGCTGGGTCGAACTGTTGACGAGCGACCTCGACGCGGCGCAGGCCTTCTATGACGGGGTCATGGGTTGGACTTGCTCGGCGCCAGGCCATTCGGAACGAGACTATCGCCTGTTCTTCCAGGAAGGCAACGCCGCCGCGGGGCTGATGCTGCTGCCTGACGAGGCCAAGGCCCAGGGCGCGCGCCCCTCCTGGTTCGGCTACATCACCTCGCCGGACGTGGACGCGGATGTCGCGGCCATCGTCGCCGCCGGCGGCCAGGTCTATCGCCCGCCGGAAACCCTGCCGAAGATCGGCCGCTTCGCGGTGGTGGCCGATCCGCAGGGCGCGCCCTTCGCTCTATGGGCCGATCTTACCGGGATCGAGGCGCCCGACCTCGCGCCGATGACCGTCGGCCATGTCGGCTGGCATGAGCTCTTTACGGATAATGTCGAAGAGGCCTTCGCCTTCTATTCCGCCAAGTTCGGCTGGACCAAGGGCGAGGCGCTGGATATGGGCCCGATGGGCGCCTATCAGCTTTTCGCCACCGGCGGCTTGTCGGTCGGGGGCATGATGAAGCGTCCGCCGAACGTGCCGCAGCCGTTCTGGAACTATTATTTCACGGTCGCCGCGCTCGACGCGACGCTGGAAAAGGTTACGAGGGCGGGCGGCAGGATCGCCCATGAGCCCACTGAAGTTCCCGGCGGCGCCTGGATCGCGCAATGTTTCGATCCGCAGGGCGCCTTTTTCTCGCTGGTCGCCGCCAAACGCTGATCATTGAAGCGAGCGCGCGCCTTTTCGCCGAGCGCCCGCTTCGGTCAAACGACCTTTTCCACGATTTCCGCCATTTCGGTCGCGGTGAAGGCGCGCAAGGTCTGGCCCCTCAGGTTGCCCGCCTTGAGCATCGAAATCGAGAAAGCGTTCGCGGTCGCGTTGTCCGGCGTTTCCGCGATGACGACGAGGTCAAATTGCCCCTGCAGCCAGAGAATTTCCTTGATCTTGACCCCGCTTTTCGCGGCGGCGGCTTTCGCCGCCTCGGCGCGCTTGACGGTGTCCTTGATCGTCTGCAGCCCCTGATCGGTGAAATTATAAAGCGTGACAAAGGTTTTCATGGCCGGATCCTCCGCTTCTTGTTGATCAACGGGTATGGAAGATCTCTCGCCGCCACGCGCGGCTTCCGGACCAATGGATAACGTCTTTCGTGGCAAGGAAATTCAAAATTTCGTGCGTTCCGGACTCCAGAACGAGTCTCGCGATCCTGCTTCTTCTGGCGGGCTCGGTCGCGGCTTGGGCGGCCGGCGATCACTGCGAAAAGATCAAGGACGCCGACGCCTATAACGCCTGCCTCGCCACTTCTGGTCCGGCCTTCCATGAAGGACGTTTCACCGGAGCGCCTCGGACGGACACGGCGCCTAAAATCCCGCGTGAACGGCGCCGCCGCGCGGAAGCGCCGAAGCGCAACGCGAAACGCCCGGCGCACGGACGGGTGCGGATCGAAATCTATCCGGGAAAATAGGTCGGGTCAGCGGGCGGGCGGCCCGTCCAGCCGCTGCAGCGCGGCGAAATCCGGATATTCCGAGAACTCGACGACCAATCCGTCGCGGAAACGGAAGAAATCGCAGACATCGATCGAGATCGTCTCGCCGGTCCCGCGATTGCGCAACCGCGACGTGCGGTGCAGGGCCGCGCGATCGCCGTCGATCACCAGTTCGTGGATCGCCGAGCTGTCGCAGCGTGTCGTCGCTCTGCAAAAAAACTCCGATCTCAGGACAGGTTCAATTCCCTGAAGAAGTCATTGCCCTTGTCGTCCACGACGATGAAGGCCGGAAAATCCTCGACCTCGATCTTCCAGATCGCCTCCATGCCGAGCTCCGGATATTCGAGCAGCTCGACCTTCTTGATGCAATCCTGGGCGAGGCGCGCGGCGGGGCCGCCGATCGAGCCAAGATAGAAGCCGCCGTGCTTCTTGCACGCTTCGGTGACCTGGGCCGAACGATTGCCCTTGGCGAGCATGACCATCGAGCCGCCGTGCGCCTGGAACAGATCGACATAGGCGTCCATGCGGCCGGCGGTGGTCGGGCCGAAGGAGCCCGACGCATAGCCGGCGGGGGTCTTGGCCGGGCCGGCGTAATAGACCGGGTGGTTCTTCAGATAATCAGGCATGGGCGCGCCCGCCTCGAGCCGCTCGCGGATCTTGGCGTGGGCGAGATCGCGGGCGACGATGATCGTGCCGGTGAGCGAAAGCCGGGTCTTGACCGGATATTGGGTCAAAGTCGCCAGAATATCCTTCATCGGCTGGTCAAGGTCGATCCTGACCACGTCGCCGCCGAGCGCCGCCTCGTCCACATGCGGCAGATATTTCGCCGGATCGTGCTCCAGCTCCTCGATGAACACGCCGTCCTTGGTGATCTTGCCGACCGCCTGGCGATCGGCCGAACAGGAGACGCCGATGCCGATCGGCAGCGAGGCGCCGTGGCGGGGCAGGCGGATCACGCGCACGTCATGGCAGAAATATTTGCCGCCGAACTGCGCGCCGACGCCAAGGTCCTGGGTCAGCTTGTGGACCTCCGCCTCCATGTTGAGGTCGCGGAAGGCGTGGCCGTCCTCGCCGCCTTCGGTCGGCAGCGTGTCGAGATAGCGCGCCGAGGCCAGCTTCACGGTCTTGAGGTTCAGCTCGGCCGAGAGGCCGCCGATGACGATGGCGAGGTGATAGGGCGGGCAGGCGGCCGTCCCGAGCGCCAGAATCTGCTTCTTCAGCACCTCCAGCAGCCGGTCATGGGTCAGCATGGAGGGCGTTCCCTGGACCAGATAGGTCTTGTTGGCCGAACCGCCGCCCTTGGCCATGAACAGGAACTTGTAGGCGTCCTCGCCCTCTTCGAAAATGTCGATCTGGGCCGGAAGGTTGGTGCGGGTGTTCTTCTCGTCGAACATCGACAGCGGCGCGAGCTGCGAATAGCGCAGGTTCTTCTTCTCATAGGCGTCCTTGACGCCCTGCGAGAGCGCGGCCTCGTCGCCGCCCTTGGTGAAGACGCGCCGGCCCTTCTTGCCCAAAATGATCGCGGTGCCGGTGTCCTGGCACATGGGCAGCACGCCGCCGGCGGCGATATTGGCGTTCTTGAGCAGGTCGAAGGCGACGAATTTGTCATTGCCCGTCGCTTCCGGGTCGTCGAGGATTTTTCTGAGCTGGGCGAGATGGCCGGGGCGCAGAAGATGGTTGATGTCGCTCATCGCCGCCTCCGCGAGGATGCGCATGGCCTCGGGCTCGACCACGAGAATGTCCTCGCCGTCGAATTTTTCCACGCGCACGCCTTTGTCGGTGAGCTTGCGGAACGGGGTCTCGTCCTTGCCGAGAGGGAAAAGCGGAGCGTAAGCAGTCATCGCGGCGGTCCCGGTTTTTCGAAGATGCGCCCCTTTACGCTTTTGTGCGCTGCAATCCAAGACCGGCGAAAGGCTTACCCGGACGCCGACAGGAAGTCCTCGAACCGGCGCCTCAGCGCCGCCTCGTCCCGCATCTCGCATTCCCAGACCGTCAGGACCCGCCAGCCCATTTCGGCATAGGCCGCGCGATGTTCTTCGTCCCGTGCGCGGTTTCCGGCGATTTTCTTCGCCCAATAGTCGGCGTTGGCTTTCGGCATCCGAGCGCCGCGCTTGCAGTCATGGCCGTGCCAGAAGCAGCCATGGACGAAAATGACCTTTTTCCGGCCGATATAGGCGATGTCCGGGGCGCCGGGCAGGTCGCGGCGGTGCAGCCGATAGAACGGCGCGATGCTGTGCAGGATTTTCCGCACGGCCAGCTCCGGCGTCGTGTCGCGCCCCTTGACCGCGCGCATGACATCAGAACGCTCCACGGGGCGTCACGCCTTGGGCGGCGGCGGCAACAGCAGCATGTTCTCGGTCTTGTGGGCGATCAGGCTCTTGGCCTTGTCCGCGATCATGGCGAGAATCCAGGGCAGCTCCAGCGAAACGCGGACGCAATCGGGCAGGAAGTCGAAGGCGCCCTTGAGCGAATGACCCATGGCCCCGACCACGACATCGGCATGCATGTCGCTCCAATCGACCTGCAGGACCGAAAGCTGCTCGCCATATTTTTCCTTCATGGCCTCGATGCCCGCCTGGACGCGCCTCTTGGCCTCTTCGGCCCCCAGGCTGTGCTTCACATCGACGCTCACAATCTGTCCCATCCTGTCGCTCCCGCTCCGCGAGGATTGTTTCGACCTAATCGTCTTTCCATGAAAAGGCCAGATCTGGCCCCAAAAACCCGTCGAGAGCCATGCCAAAAGGGAATACCAGATCGGCGTATGAAGAGATCATCAATTTGTCGAGCATCTATAAAAAAATATAAATAATACAAACAATTATACATCGTCATCTCCTCGCGTCCTGTTAGGCGCTCTCGCGTTCAGCCGAGAAACAGAGGTCATTTCAAGGAGATATCATTCCATTGTCGCATAGCTGAAACGCCCTGTTGCGGCATAGGCAAGGGTCACTCGTCCTGAACCGCACCATCCGCGAGGTCCCATGCCCGTCGCCGACCGCATTCGCAACGTCGCCCTGCGCTCAAAAATCATGACCGCACGCGAGGCCGCCGCCCTCATCCCCAAGGGGTCCAATGTCGGCATGTCCGGCTTCACCGGCGCCGGCTATCCCAAGGAGGTTCCGCTCGCCCTCGCGGAGCTTATGAACGAGGCCCATGGGCGTGGCGAGACCTTCCGCATCAGCGTCTGGACGGGCGCCTCGACGGCGCCTGAACTCGACGGCGCGCTGGCCAAGGTGGACGGCATGGAGCTGCGCCTGCCCTACCAGTCCGATCCGACCTGCCGCAAGCGCATCAACGCCGGCGAGATGGACTATCTCGACATCCATCTCTCCCACGTCGCCCAATTCGTCTGGGGCGGCTTTCTTGGCAAGCTCGACGTCGCGATCGTCGAAGTCGCCGCCATCCGCGAGGACGGCATGCTGATCCCGTCCTCGTCGATCGGCAACAACAAGACCTGGCTCGACCGCGCCGACAAGGTGATCCTCGAGGTCAATTCCTGGCAGAACATCGCGCTGGAAGGCATGCACGACGTCTATTACGGCACGCAATTGCCGCCCTACCGCAAGCCGATCCCGATCGTGAAGCCTGCTGACCGCATCGGCGAGACTTTTCTCCACTGCGATCCGGACAAGATCATCGCCATTGTCGAAACCGACAAGCCGGACCGCAATTCCGCCTTCTCGCCGCCCGACGAAAACTCGCGCGCGATCGCGCAGCACATCATCGAATTCTTCGCCCATGAAGTGAAAATGGGCCGCCTGCCCAAGGATCTCCTGCCGCTGCAGTCCGGCGTCGGCAATGTCGCCAATGCGGTGATGGAGGAATTGCAGGCTTCGCCCTATGAGAACCTGACCGCCTATACCGAAGTGCTGCAGGATGGGATGTTCAACCTCATCCGCTCCGGCAAGATGGTGTTCGCCTCGGGCACCGCCCTTTCGCTCAGCCCGGACGCCGCCCACGAATTCAACCGCGACGCCGCGCTCTATCGCGACAAGATCGTGCTGCGGCCGCAGGAAATCTCCAACCATCCGGAAGTGATCCGGCGCCTCGGCGTGATCGCCATGAACGGGCTGATCGAGGCCGATATCTATGGCAATGTGAACTCGACCCATATCCGCGGGTCGAGCATCATGAACGGCATCGGCGGCTCCGGCGATTTCGCCCGCAACGCCTGGCTGTCGATCTTCATGACGCCGTCGAGCGCCAAGAACGGCGCGGTGTCCTGCATCGTGCCGATGGCGACCCATGTCGATCACACCGAACACGACGTGCAGGTGATCGTGACCGAGCAGGGTCTCGCCGATCTGCGCGGCCTGTCGCCGAAGAAGCGCGCCCGGGTCCTCATCGACAATTGCGCGCATCCGATCTTCAAGCCGGCGCTGAACGAATATTTCGAGCGCGCATTGAAATATTCGCCTGGTCAGCACACGCCTCATATTCTCGACGAGGCCTTCACCTTCCTGCCCAACTGGCAGGCCAACCGCGAGGCGCGCGAAGCCTGGCGCGAGGATGCGGTGGTGCAGGCGGACGCGTGGAAATAGGCGACGGGAGCCCCGCCGCCGCGCGTCAATCGTTCTGCAGGATCATGTTGCGCAGGATGGGATAGACCTGGCCTTCCCATTTCTTGCCGCTGAACACGCCATAATGGCCGACGCCGGCCTGAAGATGATGTTTCCTCCGGAAAGGCTTCAGGCTGGATGCGAGATCGTGGGCGGCCATGGTCTGGCCGACCGAGCAGATGTCGTCGCGCTCGCCCTCGACGGTGAGCAGCGCGGTGCGGCGAATGGCCTTGGGATCCACCTTGCGGCCGCGGTACTTCATCTGGCCGAGCGGCAGCTGGTGCTCCTGGAAAACCCATTGCACCGTTTCGAGATAGAATTCCGCCGGCAGGTCGAGCACGGCGAAATATTCGTCATAGAAGGCCTTGGCCTGGCTCGCCTTGTCCTTGTCGCCGCCAGCCAGATTGTGGAACAGGTCGATATGGGCCTTCACATGGCGGTCCATGTTCATCGCCATGAAGGCGGAGAGCTGGACGAAGCCCGGATAGACGCGGCGGCGCGCGCCCTTGTAGCGCAGGGGCACGCGGGCGATGAGGTTGCGCTCGAACCAGGAGATCGGCTTTTCCTTGGCAAGGTCGTTGACCTTGGTCGGACTGATCCGCGTGTCGATCGGCCCGGCCATCAGGGTCATGGACGCTGGCGCGGCCGGATTGTCGTCCTCGCCCATGATCGAGGCGGCGGCAAGCACCTGGACGCAGGGCTGGCAGACCGCGACGACATGGGCGCCGGGGCCGAGGAACTCCAGGAACTGGATGACATGGGCGACATAGTCGTCGAAGCCGAAAGCGCCGTCGGCGAGGCTGACGTCGCGGGCGTTGTGCCAGTCGGTGATGTAGACGTCGTGGTCGCACAGCAGGGTCTGAACGGTCGAGCGCAGCAGCGTGGCGAAATGGCCGGACAACGGCGCCACCACCAGAACGCGGGGCTGCTGGACCGCTATGTCCTTCTTGAAATGAAGCAGGGTGGCGAAGGGCGTGGACATCGCCGCTTCTTCCGCGACGACAGCCATTTCATTGCCGACGGGAACGGTCCTGACCCCATAGGGCGGGCGCACGTGGGTCAGGCCCGCCCGGTCGATCATCTCATAGGCGGCCGAGAAGTTGCGGATCAGGATATTTTCATTGAAGGCGGGAAAGGGGCCGTTCAGAGCCTGCAGGGCGAGGCGCGCGAAAGCCTTGACAGGCGCCATCAGATCCGAATGGGCTTGATAGGCTTGATACAGCATCCCTAACGCACCCATCCGGTCCCGGCGGCCCGGCAAAGGCGCGCCAAAATTCAACGTTGAAAAACTACGACGAAACCATGCTCGCATACAATTTGCTAAAGGTCTAAGCGCGAGCGCGAGAAAGACGCGATTGCTCAAAATTGATTGTGTTCGAGCAACTTACGCCCAAAGGCGCGGCAATCTGTCCATAAATTGCGCGTTGCGAAAAGACCGTCCCATGGGATAGTTTGCGACGGACCGGGAGCGGAAAAAATGGCCAAGGCGGTACTCACCATCAGCAGCAAGAATTACTCGTCCTGGTCGTTGCGCGGTTGGCTGTTGTGCAAGATGTCCGGCCTCGATTTCGAGGAACGGCGCCTGCCGATCGACGATCCGGGCGCCCGCGCCGAACTGCTCCTGCTCT
Organism: Pseudomonadota bacterium; assembly: GCA_021780435.1. Lineage (GTDB taxonomy): Bacteria > Pseudomonadota > Alphaproteobacteria > Rhizobiales > Beijerinckiaceae > Rhodoblastus. The sequence continues at coordinate 6,666 of JAJXYV010000083.1, read as the reverse complement.
CGCCCTCTTTCCTGACGCCCGCGCTCAATCACAACGGCCAGCATGTCTGGGACACGCTGGCGATTGGCGAATATCTCGCGGAATCCTTCCCCAAGGCGCAGATCCTGCCCAAGGATCTCGCGGCGCGCACCCACAATCGTTCGGTTTCCGGCGAGATGCACTCCGGCTTCAGCAATCTGCGCTCGGCTTTGCCGATGAACATGAAGGCGCATTTCCCGAATTTCCGGGTCTGGTCGGGCGCAAGGCCGGACATCGACCGGGTCTGCGCGATCTGGCGCGACTGCCTGAGCCGCTATGGCGGCCCCTTCCTGTTCGGCGAAAAACCCACGATGGCCGACGCCATGTTCGCGCCGGTCTGCTCGCGCTTCTCGACCTATAATCTGTCGCTCGATTCTGAATGCGCCGCCTTCCGCGACCATATCCTGGGGTGGGAGCCCATGCTTGAATGGGCTGAGGAAGCCAAGATCGAGCCGGACGAGATGGAAGAACTCGACGTCGAGTTCTGATCAGTCGGGCCGCGACGCCCAGCGGACCAGCAGGTTTTTCTCATCCGCCGCAAGCGCCGCGGCCGCGCCCGGCGGCGGCATGGCGCGCGAATAGACCGCCGCCCGCAATATGGCGTCCCGATGGAGCGCGACTTCGCTCGCCTTGGTGAAATCCAGCCCGCCGGCGGCATGCGCCAGGCCGCCCATCTGCGGCTGCGCCGCATGGCAGACCACGCAATGGGCGTCGATCACCTGCCGGACCTCGGTGATTCCCGGCCTCAAGGCAAGGGCGATGGCCGCGCCGGCGTTGCGCGCCTGGCCGCCGGCTGGCGGGGCCTGCGGAGCGGAAAGCGCCAAAGCGACCAGAAGGCAGGCCGCCGCCGCCAGCCCGAGTTTCGGATCGACGCCAAGGCCGCGCGAAAATTTCAGCCAGATTCGCCGGATCAGGAAGAAGCCAGCGATCAGCAGAACCGCTGCGACGCCATTGTCCGGCCCCGCGAACAGAAGCGGCGCATGGCCGGACAGCATGAAGAACACCGTCGGCAGCGCGAGATATTGATTGTGGAGCGCGCGGGCGCCGGCCATTTTGGCGGCGGTTTCGTCGGCGGGCAGGCCGGCGCGCAGGCCCGCCAGCCGCCGCCTCTGCGCGGGCGAGACGACATGGGCGATGTTGGCGGTCATGATGGTGGCGAGATGGGCGCCGATCAACGGATAGGCGCCCCGCCCGGCGAAGACATGGGTCAACAGAAGCGCCAGCAGCGCGGAAAATCCGAACAGGGCCCAGAGCAGGGCGTCGCCGCTCAATCCGCTCTTCCGGCACAGCGCATCATAGGCGAGCCAGCTCAGGGCGAGCGGAACGAGCGCCATGGCGATCGCCGCCCAGGGCGCGGCGTTCCAAAGGAGCGGGTCGATCAGATAAAGCCGGGGCGCCGCGCAGAAGACCAGGATGAACAGGGCGAAGCCGCTTGCCCAAGTCGCATAGGCCTCCCATTTGAAATTCAGCGCCTTTTCCGCGCCGTCGGCGTCGTGGGCGCGGAACAGGCGCGAGCCGGCGCCCGCATTGAGGAACAAGGTCTGCGGCGCCGGATCCTGCGTACGCGGCTTCATCGCCAGATCGAGCTTCAGCAGCGTGAAGGCCGAGCCAACCCAGACGATGGCGGCGACCACATGCGCCCAGCGCAACAGCAACGCAATGTCGTCGAGCGCGACGGCGAGAGAGTCCATGTCACTCTGTTCCTTCGGATTTCCGGCCCCGACGATACCATTCATAAAGGCCGAGAACGATGACAAAGGTGAAGAGCGCGCCGAAAGTCACGTCGGAAAGGTAATGGCCGCCGAAAGCCATGCGCAGGCCGGCCGTCGTGAAGGTGAAGAGCAGGGCCGCCGCGACCGCCAAAGGCCGGGCCTGCGGCGGCGCCAGCAAGGCGGGGGCGAGGGTCCAGGCGGCGGTGGCCGCTTCGCCCGAGACGAAGGAGCAATTATGGCCGCACTGGCCGGCAAAGCTGTCATAGGGCTGGAAGGCCCAGGGCCCGCCGAAATCGACGGTCTGCTCGGGACGCGGGCGGTGCGAAACCTCCTTGAGCACGCCATTGACCAGGAGGCCGGGGCCGAGCGCCAGGGACGCGAGAAGAAAGACGATCGCCCGCCCGTCGGGACCGCGCTCGACCCGGCCGAAAAAGCGGGCGATCGCCGTCAGCACGAAGGCCCCCAAAAGGAAATAGGGCGCGTCATAGAAGAAGCGACGGAAATGCTCGCCCGTCGGGCCGCGTCCGACAAACGCGCCGGAACGGTAAAACAGCGACGCCACGCCGAGATCGATCTGCGGCCACAGCGCGAAAATCGCGAAGAGATAGATCGCGCCGATGAGAAGAACGATCAGGGCCTTGCGCGTCACGGCGATCCTTGCGGTTGGGAAACATTCCTGCTTTAGACGACATTCCCGCCGTTGCTCAAGCGCGGCGGCGCGAACCGAGCCCCGAAGGGAGGCCCGCACATGCCGGAAATTGACTTCTGGTACGAATTCGCCAGCACCTATTCCTATCTGGCGGCGATGCGCGCCGAGCCCATGGCGCGGGCCGCCGGGGTCGGTCTGCGCTGGCGGCCCTTCCTGCTCGGCCCGATCTTCGCGGCGCAGGGCTGGAACAACTCACCCTTCAATATCTATCCCGCCAAGGGCCGCTATATGTGGCGCGACATGGAGCGGCTCTGCGCCGAGCGCGGCCTCGCCTTCCGGCGCCCCGACCCCTTCCCGCAGAACACGCTGCTCGCCGCCCGGCTCGCCTGGGCGGTTCCCGACGACAGGCGCGCCGATTTCAGCCGGAGCGTCTATCTCGCCGAATTCGCCGAGGGCCGCGATATTTCCGACGCGCGACTCCTCGCCAGCCTGCTTTCCGAACTGGGCCTGCCCGCCGACGCTTTGCTGGCCCGCGCCAAATCGGACGAGGTCAAGACGCGGCTGCGCGCGGAAACCGAGGCCGCGCAGGCGGCGGGCGTTTTCGGCGCGCCGGCTTTTGTGACCGCCGACGGCGAATTGTTCTGGGGCGACGACCGCCTCGAACAGGCGCTCGGATGGGCGCGGGGCAAGGACTGACCATGGCTTTGCTGCCCGAACTGACCTCCGAGGAGATCGAGCGCTACGCCCGCCACATCGTGTTGCGCGATGTCGGCGGCGCCGGCCAGCGCAAGCTGAAGGCGAGCAAGGTCTGCGTGATCGGCGCGGGCGGCCTCGGCGCGCCGCTCCTGCTCTATCTCGCGGCGGCGGGCGTGGGCGAGATCCATGTCGTCGATGACGACGTCGTGTCCGAATCCAATCTCCAACGCCAGGTCCTGTTCGGCGTGTCGGACCTTGGCCAGCCCAAGGTCGAGGCGGCGGCGGAAGCCTTGCGCCGGCTCAATCCCCATGTCCGGGTCGTCGGGATGAAAACCCGGCTCGTCGCGGACAATGTTCGGGCGCTGATCGAGAGCTGTGATGTCATCGCCGACGGGTCGGACAATTTCGACACCCGCTATATCGTCTCCGACGCCTGTTTTTATGCGAAAAAGCCTCTGGTGACGGCGGCGGTTGGACAGTTCGACGGCTCGCTGACGACCTTGCGGCCCTTCGAGACCGGGCCTGATGGATCGCCCAATCCGACCTATCGCTGTCTCTTCCCGCACAAGCCGCCGCCGGGAAGCCTCCCGACCTGCGCCGAGGCGGGCGTGCTGGGCGCGCTGACCGGCATGGTCGGTTCGCTGATGGCGCTGGAGGTCATCCGCGAGATCGTCGGCTTCGGCCAGTCCATGGTCGGACGGCTGGCTTTGTTCGACCTCGCGGCCATGCGGTTCGAAACGCTGTCCTATGGCTGGGACGAGGACAATCCGCTCAACGGGCGCAAGGCCGGAGGTTTGTAGGCCCGCGCGCCGCGCGGGCCTACGCTCAGATCGCCGCGACGACCGCGATCTCGACCTTATATTCCGGCGCGACCAGTTTGGCCTCGACCGTGGCGCGCGCGGGCGTCTCACCCTCGACCACCCAAGTGTCCCAGACGGAATTCATCTCGGCGAAGGTCGAGATATCGGCGAGATAGATCGTCGCCATCATGATCTTGGTCTTGTCCGTGCCGGCTTCGGCGAGAAGCGCGTCGATCGAGGCGAGCACTTCCGCGGTCTGCTCGCGGACCGCTTTGCCGGCGTTCTTTTCGGCCACCTGGCCGGCGAGATAGACGGCGTTGCCGCGAATCACCGCCTGGCTCATGCGCTTGCCGGGCTTCAGTCTTGTCAATGTGGGCATGTTCGGTCCTTTCGCCTGATGGATTCGCGCTCTCTTTACAGCGTCGCGCTAAGGCCCGCCATCCTCGGCTTTGGCCGAGCCGTGGCCGGAAATGCGGTCGCTCAGCGCGAGCAGCAGGGCGGACAGGACGAAGGTCAGATGGATTCCGACATTCCAGGCGAGGTTGCGGTCGGTCTGGTTGCTCAGATCCATGAAGACCCGCAGCGTCTGGATCGCCGAAATGGCGACAATCGACGACATCAGTTTGAGCTTCAACCCGCCGAAATCGATCTTGGTCAGCCAGGCCGGCCGGCTGGTGTCGCCGTCGTCGGCGACCTGCGAGACGAAATTCTCGAAGCCGGAGAAAATCACCAGCACGACGAGCGAAGAGGTCAGGGTCAGGTCGATCAGGCCGAGCGTGTCGAGCACGACCGAGGATTCGCTCGATGAAATCGCGTCGTGGACGAGATGGAGGACATGCTGCCCCGCCTTGAGCATCAGGATAAACATGCACAGCGCGAGGGCGACATAGAAGGGCGCGAGCAGCCAGCGGCTGGCGAAAAGCACTTTCTGAATGAACAGTTCGGTTCTTTTCCCCAGTCCCATGCGCCGCCTCTCTCGCCCGAAGCTCAAAAGTCCAGACCGACAGGGCAGGACACGCCGCTGCCGCCCAGACCGCAATAGCCTGCCGGATTCTTGGCAAGATATTGCTGGTGGTAGGATTCGGCAAAGTAAAATTCCCCCGCCGGCGCGATTTCGGTGGTGATCGCGCCGAAGCCGTGGGCGCCGAGCGCCTGCTGGTAGAGCGCCTTCGATCGTTCCGCCGCCTGAAGCTGCGCCTCGCTCGTCGCGTAGATCGCCGAGCGATATTGCGTGCCGACGTCATTGCCCTGCCGCATGCCCTGGGTCGGGTCATGCGATTCCCAGAACAAGGCGAGCAGGCGCGCCAAGTCGATCCGTTGCGGATCGAAGACGACGAGCGCGACTTCCGCATGGCCTGTCAGGCCCGAACAGACTTCCTCATAGGTCGGATTGGGCGTTGAGCCGCCGGCATAGCCGACGGCCGTGACATGAACGCCCTCGCCCGCCTGCCAGAATTTGCGCTCCGCGCCCCAGAAACAGCCCATGCCGAACAGGATTCGCTCATAAGCCTCGGGATAGGGCGGAGCGAGGGGACGGCCATTGACGAAATGGGCCGTCGCGGTCGCGATCGGCTGCGAACGGCCGGGCAAAGCTTCGTCCCGGGTAGGGATTTCCAGTTTCCTGCGTGAGAACAACATCACTGCCTCCGAGCTTCCAAGCCTTTATGCTTCTAAGCCAAATCTGGGAGCCCATCGCCAAATTGACGAGGATTTTTGCAAAATTTCACGTATAGATACGCGAAATGAAAAGACGGGGATGGAATGGACTGGGACAAGCTGCGGGTTTTCCACGCCGTCGCCGCGGCTGGCTCCTTCACACGCGCCGGCGAGGCTCTGCATCTGAGCCAGTCGGCGGTCAGCCGGCAGGTCGCCGCTCTTGAATACGAGCTGAAAACACCTTTGTTTCATCGCCATGCGCGCGGATTGCTCCTCACCGAGCAGGGCGAAATCCTGTTCCGCACGGTTCAGGAAGTCATGAGCAAGCTCGAGAGCGCGCGCGTGCGCCTCTCCGACGCCCGCGACAAGCCGCACGGCCTGCTCAGGGTCACCGCCAACACCGGCTTCGGCGCCGTCTGGCTGACGCCGCGCCTCGCCGAATTTCGCGAGCTTTATCCGGACATCGAACTCGACGTCATCCTGACCGATGACGAACTCGACCTCGCGATGCGCGAGGCTGATATCGCGCTCCGGCTCTGGGAGCCAAAGCAGAGCGACCTCATCCGCCGTCGCCTCTTCACCCTGCATTATTCGGCCTATGCCTCGCGCGCCTATCTCCAGCGCCACGGAACCCCGCGCAGCATCGAAGAACTCGATCATCATCGCATCGTCGCCTTCGGCGTGACCGGCTCGGCCTATCTCGGCAATCTCAACCTGCTGCTGGCCCATGGCCGCGACCCCAGGAACCCGCGGCGGCCGGTGTTCTCGATCAACAATCTCTTCGCCATGAAGCGCGCGCTCGACACTGGCGCGGGGCTCGGCGTGCTGCCCGATTACATGGTCGAAGAGAATTCGGTCTTGACCCGGCTCGATTTCGGCGTCGAAATGCCGATTTTCGACTGCTGGCTGACCTATGCCGAAGAGATGAAAACCGTTGCGCGAGTCCAGGCCCTGCGCGACTTCCTGGTCGCCAATGCGCCAACCTGGCGGCACTGAGGAGGCTTCCCATGATCCTGACCTCCACGATCACCTGTCCGGAATGCGGCCACAAGGCAGTCGAAACCATGCCGACCGACGCCTGCGTCCATTTCTACGAATGCAAGTCCTGCGGCGCGATCCTGAAGCCGAAGCCCGG
>JAJXYV010000105.1 GCA_021780435.1 Pseudomonadota bacterium | reverse complement strand
ACGCCCTTCATGGCCTTGGCCTTGGACGCGTCGAAGCTTTTCAGCCCGGCGCCGAACCGGGGCGGGTGAATCATCACCGCCGTCAGCATGTCCGGCAGACGCACGTCGATGGTGAATTGCTGGCGGCCGGTCGATTTGGGCCCGGAATCGAGGCGCGGCAGATTTTCCGCGCCGATATATTTCCAGTCCTTCGGGTCTTTCAGCGCGACATCCGAGGGAACCGGCTCTTGCGCGGCCAGCGCCGCCATTTCGCCATAGGTTGCGGTCGCGCCGGAGCTTTTCGAGCGCAATACGCCGTTTTCACCGACGATGTCGTCCGGCTGCCGGCCCCATTTGCGCGCGGCGGCGGCGATCAGCATGGCCCTGGCGGTGGCGCCCGCCACGCGATAGCGCCGCCAGGACGAGGCGGTTCCGGTCGAGCCGCCGGTGAGCTGGAACTTGCCGCCCATGGCGAGGTTGCCATAAAGCGCCGGATTGCCGGAGGCCCCGACAACTTCGAGCTTCGACCAGTCGGCGTCCAGTTCCTCCTGCGCCAGCGTGGCGACGCCCTGATAGATGCCCTGTCCCATGTCCATATGGGCGGAATAGACCGTGACCTTGTTGTCGGGGTCGATCCGGACATAGCCGGCGAAGGGATTGGGCGCTTGGCTCGCGCCTTCGGCGGCGAAGGAATAGCCCACCATCAGGCTGGCGCCGACGGCTGTCGCGCCGAGAATGAAGCGGCGGCGCGAAACCGGCGTCTCGGCCAGCGCGCCCATAGCGGAAAGATTAAGCATCGGTCACGCTCCCAGAAGACGCGACGCTTCGTGAACGGCGGCGCGGATGCGATGATAGGTGGCGCAGCGGCAGAGATTGCCGCTCATGGCGTCGTCGATCTCGGAGTCGCTCGGCTTCCTGTTCGCGCTGAGCAGGGCGATCGCGGCCATGACCTGGCCCGACTGGCAATAGCCGCACTGCGGCACGTCGAGCTTGATCCAGCTCGTCTGCACCGCCTGCGCGACCTCGCCCTGCAGGCCTTCGATGGTGAGGACGTTCTTGCCGGCGACGTCGCCGACCGACGTCTGGCAGGAGCGGGTCGGCGCGCCGTCGATGTGGACGGTGCAGGCGCCGCACAGAGCCTGGCCGCAGCCATATTTGGTTCCGGTCAGGCCGAGATCGTCGCGCAGGACCCAGAGCAGGGGCTTGTCCGGGTCAGCCTCGATTTCCTTCGGCTGGCCGTTGAGGGTGAAGCGGATCATGGAAGGACCTCTCGTCGCCAAGGCAAGCGCGGCGCAACGCCAGTTCAAGGATAACCAAAAACGCGAATTGGGCGAGTACGGTTCCGCAAGCGGCGATTTTCGGAAATGCATAAACGCAACCGCGGCAGGCGAGATCTGCGCCCGCCGCACGCGCTTCCGTCGCGGCCTTACTGCTGGACTTGCCAGCTCGCCTGGCGCGCGGCGTTGACGCTGAGCAGCGCGCGCGATTCCTCGCGGGCATAGCCGAAACAGGCGGCGCGGCGCGGCGCGGCGGAAAAATAATCGATCCCCTGGGCGATGCGCAGATGTTCGTCACGCGGGCAATAGCCCAGCGCGGGGTCGAATCCGATCCATCCGATCGGCTCGACATGGACCTCGGCCCAGGCATGAAGGGCGGCGGCGCCATCGGCTTCGCCGCCGCCGAGGAAAAAGCCGGAAATGAAGCGCGCGGGCGTCCCGAGGCTGCGCGCAGCCGCGACGAAGACCTGCGCCAGTTCGCGGGCCGAGCCGGCGCGCGAGGCGAAGACCTCGGCAGCGGGGCGCGGCGACCCCATCTCGCCGGGCGCCAAGGCCAAAGCCTTGTGCAGGGCCGCCATCAGGCCATGCATCCGCCCGAGCGGATCCTTCTCGTCGGCGAGCGAATCCAGAGAGAAAGCGGCGAGATCCTTGTCGGCGCGAGTCCCGGGGCAGTCGCGGAGAAAGACGTCGAGCGGCAGTTTCGCGGCGAGGCCCCGGACGACGCCGGCGGCGTCATGGGTTTCCACCAGGCCTTCGGCCGTGATCGTCACCTCGTCGAGTGGCCCGTCATGCGAACAGGAATGGACGATATTGCCGAAGCCATCCTCGGTCCGCCGCAATTTCGCGTCCGGGAGAACATCGACCTGCCATTCCTTGACTTCCTGGCTGTCGAAGCTGCGCGGCTTGAGGCGAAGAAGCTGATTCAGGGCGCGAACCGGCTCGGCGTAGGAAATCTGGAGCTGGAGCTGAACGGAGGCGAGCATGGCGCAGGAAACTCCCGGGAGCGCGAACGGGACCGGATTATCCAATCAGATATTGCTCGGTGATTTCATTGCCAAGCCGGTTGTTGTCGGTGACGAATCCCTCGACGAATTCATGCAGGCCCGACTGGAAGACCTCCTTGATCGAGGCGCCTTCGAGCCGGCGCTTCAGGTTGCGGGCGAGGCGCTGGGAGGGGCCCTGACGACCGTATTGATTGCCGATGGCGTCGAGGAAGCGCACGATGTTGTCGTAACAGGACAGCAGCGAACGCGGCATCTCCAGACGGAGGATCAGGAGATCCGCGACATTCCAGGGCTTGATGCTCTCGCGATAGACCCAGTGATAGGCGGTGAGCGCCGAAACCGAGCGCAGGATGGCGGTCCACTGGAAATAATCGACCGAGCCGCCGACCGCCTCCTGCTCGGGCAGGAGCACGTGATATTTCACGTCGAGAACGCGCGCGGTGTTGTCGGCGCGTTCGATATAGACGCCGAGCCGCGAGAAATAATAGGCGTCGTTGCGCAGCATGGTGCGATAGCCGGAGCCATCGTAAAGGCTCGACGTCGTCTTGACGTAATCGAGGAACTTGATCAGCGCCTCGCGGTCGATGCGGCCGAGCTCCTTGTGCACGGCTTCGAACTTCTTGAGCTCCAGCCAGGCGCTGTTGATCCCTTCCCACATTTCCACGGTGAGGGCCGTGCGCACGGCGCGGGCGTTGGTGCGGCCGAATTCGATGCAGTTGCGGATGCTCGACGGATTGCGCGGATCGAAGGCCAGATAGGCGATGACATTGGCCTCGATGGGCTTGTCGAAATGCTCAAAGAAGGTTTCGTCGGCGCCGGAGGCGATCAGCACGCTCTGCCATTCGTCCTGGGAGGAGGAATAGGCCTTGGGCAAGGCGGCGATGCGGCTGGAGGCCTCGATGAGGCGGGCGAGGAAGTCGGCGCGCTCGAGATAGCGCGAGACCCAGTAGAGATTGTCGGCGGTGCGGGCAAGCATGGAGCGGACTCGGCGAAAAAGGCTGCGGGCGAAAGGCGTCAGGAGGTCGCGGCGTCGGTCTCCAGAACCCAGGTGTCCTTGGTGCCGCCGCCTTGGCTCGAATTGACCACGAGCGAGCCTTCCTTCAGCGCGACCCGGGTGAGGCCGCCCGGCACGACGCGGACGCCGTCCGAGCCCGAGAGGACGAAGGGCCGCAGGTCGACATGGCGCGGGGCCACGCCGCCGGGAAAGGAGGTTGGGCAGGTCGAGAGCGACAGCGTGGGCTGGGCGATGAAGCCTTCCGGCGCGCTGATGAGCTTCTTGCGGAAGGTTTCGATCTGTTCAGCTGTCGCATGAGGCCCGACCAGCATGCCATAGCCGCCCGATCCGTTGACCTCCTTGACCACGAGTTCGGAAAGGTGGTCGAGCACATATTTCAGGGCGTCGGGCTCGCGGCAGCGCCAGGTCGCGACATTCCTGAGGATCGGCTCCTCGCCCAGATAGAAGCGGGTGATTTCCGGCATATAGGTATAGATCGCCTTGTCGTCGGCGACGCCGGCGCCCACGGCGTTGGCCAGCGTGACATTGCCCGCGAGATAGGCGCCCATCAGGCCCGCGGCGCCGAGCGCCGAATCCGGGCGGAAGACCAAAGGGTCGATGAAATCGTCGTCGACGCGGCGATAGATCACGTCCACGCGCTTGAGGCC
>JAJXYV010000153.1 GCA_021780435.1 Pseudomonadota bacterium | reverse complement strand
GCAAGCCGGAGGAGGTCGCCTGATGAAAATCTTCCGAGCCCTTTCCGCGCTCCTGTCCTATCCGACGGAGGACTTTGTGGCGGCGCTGGACGAGATCGGCGAGGCGATCGAAAAGGAGCGCCTCGTCTCGGCGCGTGAACGCGCTGATTTATTGACCCTCGTTCATGACCTGCGCAACCGCGATCTTTTCGACCTGCAGGAGCGTTATGTCCTGCTGTTCGATCGCACGCGTTCGCTGTCTCTCCATCTGTTCGAACATGTTCACGGCGAGAGCCGCGATCGCGGGCAGGCGATGGTCGATCTGCGCGCGCTTTACGAGAGCAAGGGCCTGACCGGGGTCGAAAACGAATTGCCGGATTTCACGCCCCTGTTCCTCGAATTCCTTTCGACGCTCGATCCCGCCGAGGCCTTGCCCTTGCTGGGCGAGCCAGCCCATGTCTTCACGGCCTTGGCCGAGCGGCTGCACAAGCGGCAGTCGCCTTACGAGGCCGTGTTCCGCGCCCTCACGGCGGTCGCGAAAGTTCAGCCGGACGAGGCGCTGCTGGCGATCCTGCGCGCCGAGCCCGATCCCGCGCCCGACGACCTCGAGGCGCTGGACGAAGCCTATGAGGACGCGCCGGTGGATTTCGGCGCGCCCGCCGACGACAGCTGCGGACGCGACGGCCTCGCCGCCAAGCTCCGCCAGGCGCGTCGTCCCGCGCCGGGCGTCGCGCAAAGCGCCACGCCGCGCACCGCCTTCACTTTTTCCAATTCCCATCAAGCGACGGAGGCCGATCGCCATGGCTGACTATGTCAATCACCTTCTGTTCGGCTGGTATCCCTATCTGTGCCTGACAGTGTTCCTGCTCGGCAGCGCCATCCGCTTCGACCGCGAGCAATACAGCTGGCGGTCGGGTTCGTCGCAGCTCCTGCGCCGCAAGCAATTGCTGTGGGGATCCAATCTGTTCCATGTCGGCATTCTGATCATTTTCATGGGGCATCTCGTCGGCCTGCTGACGCCTATCGTCGTGTTCGAGACCCTCGGCATTCCGCATGAAGCCAAGCAGTTGCTGGCCATGGTCGTCGGCGGGGTCGCCGGCCTGATGTGCCTTGTCGGCCTTGTGATGCTGCTGCATCGCCGGCTCACCGATCCGCGCATCCGCGCCACGTCGTCGTTCAGCGACATGGCGATCCTGTTCATCCTGCTGGCGCAATTGCTGCTCGGCCTCTCGACGATAGCGATCTCGGCCCAGCATCTCGACGGCGGCGAAATGGTGAAATTCATGACCTGGGCGCAGGGCGTCTTCACGTTGCGCAGCGACAACTGGATGGTCGTCGCGGACGTCAGCCCGATCTTCAAGATGCATCTCGCGCTGGGGATGACCATCTTCCTGCTCTTCCCCTTCACCCGGCTGGTCCATATCTGGTCGGCGCCGGTCTGGTATCTCGGGCGGCAAGGCTATCAGGTCGTGCGCACCCGCAAATCGCTGACGCCGGCGGAGTGAGCCCCATGAGCGCCTGTTCCGTGAAATCGCCGGAGGCTTTTCCGGCGCGCAAGGAGATCAGCGTCAACGGCGTGGTTCTGCCGCATGAGGCGATCGCCGCCGAGGCGCAGAACCATGCGGCGCCGACGCCCGCGGGCGCCTTCACTGAGGCCGCCCGCGCCCTGGTCGTGCGCGAATTGCTGCTTCAGGAAGCCAAGCGGCTCGGTCTGGCGCCCGCGCCGGAAGCCGACGCGGCGGGCCGGCGCGAGACGGACGAGGACGCGCTGATCCGCGCCGTCGTCGACCAGGCGATCCCCCAGGATGCGCCGGATGAAGAAAGCTGCCGGCGCTATTATGAAAACAATCGGCGGCGCTTCCGCTCCGCCGATATTTTCGAGGCGGCGCATATCCTGATCGCCGCGACGCCGGAGACGGAGGCGGCGGCGCTCGAGGCCGCGCGCGAGCTGATCGCGACTCTCAAGCGCGATTCGTCGGGCTTCGAGGCGGCCGCGCGGGCGATCTCCGCCTGCCCCTCGCGCGAGAGCGGCGGCAATCTGGGCCAGATCACGCGCGGCCGGATGGCGCCCGATTTCGAGCGCGCGCTCTTCGCCATGGCGCCGGGCGAAATCTCGGACGAGCCCGTGCGCACCCGCTTCGGCTTCCACATCCTGCGGCTCGACCGCAAGATCGACGGTTGCGAGCTTTCCTTCGATCTCGTCCGCGACCGCATCGCCGCCTTTCTGTCCGAAGCGCGCGAGCGCCAGGCGATTGCCGGCTATATCGCCCATCTGGCGAAAGGCGCGACGATTTGCGGAATCGCGCTCGGCGAAACGCGCTCGGGAGCTGGCGCATGACCAAGATGACGGCGATGGATGCCTTTGCCGGCGCGCGGAGGATCGCAAGCCAAGGCGGCTTCGATCCGCGGGCCGGCGCGCTGACCGCGCTGGTTTACGATCAGGGCTTCGCCATTGGCGACGTTCTCTCCGCGATCGCCGCCGAATCGCGTCGGTCCGGATGGCGCCTCGGCGGCATGATCGAGCGACCGGGGCCGAAGACCGGCGGAAAATGCGACATGCTCCTTGAGGACCTGACGAGCGGCGAGACGATCAGGATTTCGGAAGACCGCGGCGCCCTGGCCCGCGGCTGCCGCCTCGATCTCGACAGCCTGTCGCGCGCCTGCGCCCTGGTTCTCTCCAGCTTGTCAGCGACCGATCTGATTCTGCTCAACAAATTCGGCAAGGCCGAGAGCGAGGGCGGCGGATTCCGCTGCATCATCTCGGACGCTCTGGCGCTCGACATTCCGGTCGTGATCGGCGTGCCGCGCTGCAATCTCGACGCTTGGCGGGAATTCGCCGGCGATCTCGCCGTCGAGCGCCATTACAGCTGTGCGTGAGCCCTATTCGGCGTGTTTTGCGATCGCCGTTAGGCCTTGCTCGTCGCGGACGACGACGCGCCGGCGGCCGCAATCGACCAGCCCCTTCGCCTCCCAGGCGCTCAGGGTCCGGCTGACGGTATGCAAGGTCGCGCCGGTCATTTCGGCGAGGTCCTGCCGCGACAGAGGAATATCGATCAGCACGCCTTCCTCGGTCTTGCGGCCGGCCTGGCGCGCCAGTTTCAGGACGGCGCCGGCGATTCGCTGCTCGACGTTGTGGGTGGCGAGATCCAGCACGCGGTCCTGCGTATCCTGCAGTCGCGCGCCGAGCGATTGCATGGCCTTGACCGCCAGGCTGGGATAGGCGGCGATCAGATTCGTCCAGGCGGCGTTGGGCCAGGACAGGGCGAGCGAGTCGACCGCCGCCGTCGCAGTGCCGGGATAAGTCACCGCGCCGATCGCCATGGCGACTCCGAACATGTCGTTCGGCGCGATGAAGCGAACGAGGATCTGCGCGCCCTCGGCATTGATCCGGGTCACGCGCAGCCGGCCGTGCAGGAGCAGGAAGAACCGGTCCGCCGGCTCGCCCTGACGGAAGGCCGTCTCACCCTTGGGCAGCCGCATGATCTGGGCGCGCGACAGGATGTCGTCCAGCGCTTCGGGGCTCAGGCCTGCGAAAGCCGGCGCGCCGGCGATGAGTGAGCGGTCGAGCCGCGACATGCTATGTTCCTCGTTCCTCGCCGCTTGTTTGCCCCTCAGCAAAGTCGCGGCCCCGCGCGAGGTTTAGCAGATGGGGAGACCGTGACCAAGGAGCGAGCATGTCTGACGTCAGAGTCCGTCGCAGGGATGGCGGACTGGCCATATTGAGCAACGGCTTCCGGCCGTTTTTCCTGTCCGGGGCCTTGTGGGCGGTCGTAGCTGTCATGGCCTGGCTCCCGCAGTATTTCGGCGAACTGAGCCTTTCCAACGCCTTCCAGCCCATGGACTGGCACGCGCACGAGGCCCTTTTCGGCTATGGCGGCGCTGTTGTCGCCGGATTCCTGCTCACCGCCGTTCCGAACTGGACCGGACGGCTGCCGTTGCGCGGACGGCCGCTGCTCGGGCTTTTCCTCGTCTGGCTCGCCGGCCGCATCGCGGTGGCCCTCTCCGGCCATATCGGCTGGGCGGCGGCCGCTGTGGTCGATTGCGCCTTTCTCGTTGTTCTTTCCCTGGCCATCGCCCGCGAGATCGTCGCCGGAAAGAACTGGCGCAATTTGCGGGTGCTCGTCGTCGTTGCATTGCTTGCGGCGGCGAATGTCATGTTCCACATCGAGGCGCATTTCTCCGGCGACGCGGCCCATAGCCGGCGGTTCGCGGTCGCGGCTCTTGTCGCCCTGATTATGCTGATCGGCGGCCGGATCGTGCCGAGTTTCACCCACACCTATCTGCAGCAACGGCGCGTCATCGGACGCCTGCCGCCGAAGTTCGGGCGCTTCGATGGCCTGTGCATGGCGGTTTCGGCCCTGGCGCTCGTCGGCTGGGTCGTCGCGCCGGAAAACACAATCGTCGGCGTCGCGCTGATCGGCGCCGGACTGCTGAATTTTGCGCGGCTGGCGCGCTGGGCGGGAGAGCGGACCTCGGGGGAAGCGCTGGTGCTGGTCCTCCATCTCGCCTACCTTTTCATTCCGATCGGCTTCGTCCTGAGCGGGCTCGCGGCGCTGATCCCGGCGCTCTCGCCAAGCGCTGGCCTGCACGCCTGGGCTGTCGGCGGAATCGGCGGCATGACGCTGGCGGTCATGACCCGCGCGAGCCTCGGCCATACGGGGCACAGGCTGCACGCGGGGCAGGGGACCAAGCTGCTCTATCTGGCCATCGCCGTGGCCGCTCCTGCGCGGATCGCCGCGGCCCTTGCCCCGCAATGGAGCTTCGTCCTGCTCCATGTCGCGGCCTTCGCCTGGCTGGCGGCCTTTCTCGGCTTCGCGCTGATCTACGGCCCGATGCTGTTTCGCTCGCGCCTTTGAAAGGCGCGTCGGGCGCCGCCGTTCAGGCGGCGTCTTGACCCGCTCCGGCATATGCCTCGTGCGTTGAATTCGGCTCGGCCGCGCGAATTTCCGCTTTTCATCTGCTGGATGCGATGAGGGTGGAATTGTTGTGAATATGAGGAACGGATATTGTTCGCGGACAAGGTTCCGCGCCAAGGACGTCCTATCAATCGGAAAGTGACCCCGGCGGGCGGGAGAGCCTGAATGAGCGAAGCCGCAAGACTGATCGGACTGCGATTCCGCGGCGAGGAATGCGCGCGCATCGAGGCGACGCTTGACGAGCGCGTGGACGCCTGCCGCTGGCGCGCGCAGCTTCGGCCCGCGGATCGCATCCGTCCGGGCGATCGCCTGCGTTTTGGCGAAAGCTCGGAAAGCTCGGCTTGTCTTCTGGGCTTCCTGGACGCCGAGGTCGTTTCGATCCACGGCGACGAAGCCCTTCTTGCCTTCGCCTTTTCCGGGGCGGCGCTTGACGAGGCGCTGGAGCGTCTTGGCGACGCGCCCTGATCGCCGCGGACTTGGAGGAAGGTTGAAAATGGCTGCGATTGATGACGTCGCTACGCCGGAATGCCTCACGCTGTGGCGCTGCATCGGTTGCGGCGCGATGGGAAACGCCAAGGAGTGCCAGGGAACCTGCGACTTCAAGCGCGATTTCGTCGTTGACGCCGCGAGCCACGCCGATCTCCTCGAATTCTTCCTGAGTTTAAGCGACCACAACGAGGCCCTGCATCTTTTGGCGCGCGACGTCGTCGCGGAAACGGCGGCGCCGGAACGTTTCGAGCGCGCGCTGGCGGGGTTGCGGGCGCGGGCGAAACGCCTTTTGGCGGAGGCCCTGGGCGAAGAACCGCCGCAAGCCGTTCCGCCGGACGAAAGAGCGGAAATCTGGTTGTGCGTCTCCTGCGACATGGTCGAGGCGCCGCGCGACTGTCTCGGGATCTGCATTCGCCGCAACGGCGATTTCGTTCGCGGAAAGGATCACGACGCCCTGAGCGCGCAGATCGAAAGCGCGCGGATCGAAAGCCGCTCTCTGGCGGCGCTGGCGCGGCAGATCGGTTGGGCGACGCCGCGCCCGGGGCAATTCGAACGCACGCGCGGCGCGTTGCGGACCATGGCCCTGTCGCTCCTTGCCACAGCGTGACCCTCCACGCATTCGCCTTTCCGCGCCGCAGGACAGCGTTTGTCAGCGCGATTTTTGAACCATGTAAGAAATGTGTAAATAACGCCATGCGCGCATGCGCGCTTAACAAAAGTCAAATGCGCCTTTCGCGGGGCTCCTATTCTGTTTTTCGCGCTCTGGCATGGTCAGACGCTCCTGGAAAAGAGAGGAAACGCGATGAACTGGATCGAGCCCGCCTATTGTGACGTTCGTCTTGGTTTTGAAGTGACGGCTTACGTCTTCGTCCGCTGATCGGGGTTGGAGAGGCCTGCCCGGTCTCTCCACTTTTGCGAGGGCCGCATGGAAACCGAACGTCCCCTCCAGCTCGACGATGCCGTCGAACTGAATCCAACGCACCATTTCCGTTGGGAAGAGCCCCAGCGCTCCCATGTGCTGCTCTACCCCGAGGGAATCGTCAAACTGAACGAAACGGCGGCCGCGATCATCGAGGCCGCGACTGGCGCGGCTTCGCTCGGCGCCGCCGTCACAGCCCTGGCCGCGCGTTATGAGCGCGCGGATCTCGAACCAAAAATCATCGCTTTTCTGGAGGACGCCCGTGCCAAAGGATGGATCCGGGTTAAGTCTTGACGGCCTCGGCTTGCCGCTGTGGCTCGTCGTCGAACTGACCTACAAATGCCCCCTCAAATGCCCCTGGTGCAGCAATCCGGTCGATTTCGAGCGTTACGGAAACGAGCTTTCGACCGAGGAATGGAAATCGGTGCTGCGACAGGGGCGCGAAATGGGCGCCTTGCAGCTCGGCTTCACCGGCGGCGAGCCGATGCTGCGGCGCGACCTTGAGGAACTGGTCGCGGAAGCCGACCGCCTCGGCTATTACACCAATCTGATCACGTCCGGCGTGGGCCTGAACCAGGACCGGCTTCGCGCCCTCAAGGCGGCGGGGCTCAAGCAGGTGCAGCTCAGCGTCCAGGCGCCCGAGCGTGAGCTTTCGCAGGCCCTGGTCGGCATCGACGTTTTCGACCACAAGATCGACATCGCCCGCGCGATCAAGGCCGAGGGCCTGCCGATGGTGCTGAACGTGCCGGTCAGCCGCTACAATATCGAGCGAACCCGGGAATTCCTCGATCTGGCGGAGGAGATCGGCGTCGAATATGTCGAATTCGCCAATCTGCAATATTACAACTGGGCGCTGCTGAACCGCGCCGAACTTTTGCCGACCAAAGAGCAGATCGAGCGCTCGGAGGCCATCGTGCAGGAGGCGCGCCGCCGGCTGGGCAAGAAAATGACGATCTATTTCGTCGTGCCCGATTATTACGACAATCGCCCCAAGGCCTGCATGAACGGCTGGGGCGCGATCCACCTCACCATCGCCCCGGACGGCACGGCGCTGCCGTGCCAGGAAGCGCGGCTGATCAAGACGCTGAACTTTCCCAGCGTCCGCGAGCATGATCTCGCCTGGATCTGGCGCGACTCGCCCGCATTCCAGAAATTCAGGGGCGATTCCTGGATGAAGGAGCCCTGCCGCTCCTGCGACGAGAAGGAAAAGGATTTCGGCGGCTGCCGCTGCCAGGCCTTCCTTCTGACGGGCGACGCCGCCAATACCGATCCGGTCTGCGCCAAATCCCCCGACCGGCAGATCATCGACGGTCTGCTCGGCTGCGCCAAGGGCGAGCGATCCGCCGGCGTCGACAAGCTCGTCATGCGCGACATCAGCAAACGGCTGAGCGCCGTCGAACCGGGCGTCTGAGCCATGGACGCTGCGGCGCTCGCCGACCTTCTGGCGCGTTATCTTCACATCGGCGGCGTCCTGGTCTGGATCGGCCATAACTGGGCCAATGTCGTGATGAGGCCAGTCTATCGTCCGGTTCTGCCGGACGATCCGCCCGAAGCGATCCGCGATGTCTTCGTCGCGGCGTCGAAGCGCGAGCATGGCGTGTTCCGGCACGCTTCGCTCGTCGTTTTTGCGACCGGTCTGCTCATGCTGTGGAACCGTGACGAAATCGTCGCGGCGGTGACGCTGTCGCGCTCCGCCTTCTGGATCGGCCTCGGCGTCTGGACGGGAACATTGATGCTGCTCAATCTCTGGTTCGTGCTGTGGCCGCACCAGAAAAAGACCCTGGGCTTCGTTCCCGCGCCCGTTGAGGAG
The DNA here is from genome assembly GCA_021780435.1 of Pseudomonadota bacterium. GTDB lineage: Bacteria > Pseudomonadota > Alphaproteobacteria > Rhizobiales > Beijerinckiaceae > Rhodoblastus. The sequence goes on along the minus strand of JAJXYV010000153.1, from coordinate 7,758 downwards.
CGCCTGCGCTGCACACGCGTCACCTTCTTTTCGTCGCGGGCCAATTCCGCGCTCTCGCTGGCGACGCTGTTCTTCATGGTCATGGGCGCGCATCGCGGGTGATCCGCGCGGGGAACAGGGGTCATGGCAATATTCAGTTTCGCCTCGGCCCAGGCGCCTCTGCCGCCGAGCGTGCTGGCTGAAATCCGCGACGATCTCGGCCCCCGGCGCAGCGGGCTTTCCCTTCTGGACCTGCCGTTTTCGGGCGGCGAATTCGAGGACATCCGCGCCGGCGCCGAAGCCGACCTGCGCGCGCTGCTCGGTCTGGGCGACGATTATCGGGTCCTGTTCCTGCAAGGCGGGGCGACCGCGATGTTCTCGCTGGCGCCGATGAATTTGCTGCGTCGCGGCGAGACGGCGGATTATGTCGTGACAGGCCTGTGGTCGCGCCGCGCCGCCGAGGCGGCTTCAAGCCAGATCGATGTCCGCATGGCGGCGACGGGCGACGGGCGCTCGCTCCCGCCGCCGGAAGAATGGCGCCTGTCCGCCGACGCCGCCTATCTCCATCTGACATCGACCGAAACGGCGGAAGGGCTGCAATATTTCGTCTTTCCCGATCTGAATGGCGTTCCGGTCGTCGCCGACATGACGGCGGATTTCCTCACCCGCCCGATTCCGCTCGCGCCTTTCGGCCTGATCTACGCCAGCGCGCAGAAGAACCTCGGCGTCGCCGGCCTGACGATCGTCGTCATCCACGAAAAACTTCTGCGCCGCGTCGCGTCCGAAGTCCCCGCGCCCTTCAGTTTCGCGCGGCAGGCCGAGGCGCGGAGCAAGGTCAACACGCCGCCTGTCTTCGCGATCGCCGTCGCGGCCAAAATGCTGCGCTGGCTGCGCGCAGGCGGCGGTCTCGTCGCCGCCGAAGCCCGCAATGCGCGCAAGGCCGAAACGCTCTATTCGGCGCTGGCGGCGAGCGACATTTACCAATGCCCGGCGGAGGTTGAAAACCGCTCGGCGGTCAGCGTGCGCTTTCAATTGGCGGAGGCCGCGCGCGAGCCGCAATTCCTGCGCGAGGCGGAGGAGGCTGGCTTTCTCCATCTGAAAGGCCATCCCGCTGTCGGGGGGCTGCGCGCCTCGCTCTATAACGGCGTGACGCAGGAGGCCGTCGAGGCGTTGGCGGATTTTCTCGTCGATTTCGCACAACGGCGAGGGTGAGTCCGTGATTGGCGCCGCCGCCGATATCCATGTCAGGGCTATGGGCCTGTCCTTCGCGGGTCCGCTCGGCGTGGCGGCGGGCGTGGATCGGGATGGCGGAAAGATCGCCTCCCTCGATCTCGCGGGCTTTGGCCATATTGAAATCGGCACGGTGACGCGGGAAACCCGGATCGCTCTCCGAGAGCGTCCGCACGATTTGCGCGTCGGCATCAATTTCGGAAGCGCCCGGCAAGGATTGAACGACGCCGTGATCGAAGATTACCGCGCGGCGCTACGCCATGCCTTTGGGCGGGCCGATTATCTCTGCGCCAATCTCACGTCGCCGGATGGCGGCCGTGATGGCGACAGTCCCGGTGTTGAGGCGCTCCTGCGCGGCTTGCGCGCGGAACACGATCGTCTGGCCGAATGCTGCGCGCATGTGGCGCCGCTGCTGGTCAAGGTCGCGGCGGGGCGCGACGCCAATCCGCTGGCGCGCGCCATCAGGGCAGCGCGGCGCCTGCGTTTCGACGGCGTGGTCCTCGTTGGCGCTGATTTGCGCAGGATCGCCGCCGTCAAAGATTTCATCGGCGATCTCGCCCTGATTTCCGTCGGCGGCGTCACGACCGCCGAAGAGGTCGCCGCGCGGATTCGTTGCGGCGCGTCGCTCGTCCAGACCTGTTCCGCCTTTCTCGCCGGCGGAGCCTCGGCGTTGAAAGGCGCTTGCACGCGACCGCCCTGAACCGCATCACTGTCGCCGCCTCATGCGATTGGATGAGACGGGCAATCGGGTTATGAAGCCATCATGGCTGCGGTCGTTTCTTGGGAGCTTCGGGGCGAGATGATGAATTTCGACGATTTGATCTGGGCGCGCGCCATCCATGTTCTCGCCGTTGCGCATTGGATTGGCGGGGTCGCATTCGTGACCCTGGTCATCTTGCCGCTTGCGCGCAGTCTTCCGGCGCAGGAGGGCCTGGCCTTGTTCGAGGCTGCGGAGAATCGCTTCGCCGCACAGGTCCGCGTCTCGATTCCCGTCGCCGGCGCCGCAGGGTTCTGGATGACCTATCGCATGGATCTCTGGTCGCGCTTCCTCGATCCGCATTTCTGGTGGATGACGGCGATGCTCGGCCTGTGGGTCGTGTTCTCCATTGTCGTTTTCGTGGTTGAACCGCTTTTTCACGCGCGGATCGAAAACCTTGCGCGGGCCAATCCCCCGCTTGCCCTCGCTCGGATCAAGCGCATGCATTCCATGCTACTGGCGCTGGCGACGGTGACGATCGCCGGCGCGGTCGCGGGCGCGCATGGTTTCTATTTCTGAACGTAGGTTTCGCGCGGTTCGTGGCCGGCTATAAAGCTGCGTTCGCTGGCTCGAAGTCAGCCGGTGCTCCAGATGCGCGGGCGCTTCATGCCGGCGATCTTGCAGGCCTGGCCGGGATATCCATAGGGGAACAGTTCGAACAGGCGGTTGCGGCCGGCGCCGCGCGTTTCGGTCAGATGGCGAATGACGAAGCGGGCGTCGGGCGACACCTGATGCTCTTCCTGGAAGGCGCGCATGAACTTGATCGCTTCCCAATGGTCGTCGGTCAGTTCGATGTTGAGTTGATGGGCCTTGTCCTTGGCCCAATCCTCGGTCCACTGGGCAGGGTCGATCAGATAACCTTCGACATCGGTTTCAGGCGCTTCCATGATTTCCTCCGCTATGCGCAGAATTTCATAAATTTCGTGTCGATATTTCACGTCGCGGCCATTGCCGGGCGCGAACGGGAAATGATTATGCTCGCGAATGGATCCGACGAAGGCGGATATTTCGTCCTCTCGGTCCATCCGCTCAAATTATATCGCGTTACGACGTGAATCAATCCTGGATCAGACATGAGCGAGCCATCCCTTATCCTTCAAGACAGCGAATATGCCGCGCTGGCGGATTTCCGCGCGGCGCTGCGCGGCTTCCTGGCCTTCAGCGAGGCGCGAGCGGGCGAGGTCGGATTGTCGCCCCGTCAGCATCAGGCTCTTCTCGCGATCCGCGGCGCCGCGCCAGAGCAAGCCACGATCGGCCATATCGCGGAACGATTGATCCTGAAGCCGCACACCGCCTCAGAACTCGTCAAAAGGCTTGAAGCACTGGACCTGATCACGCGCCGGAGCATGGCGAAGGATCGCCGGAAGACGCTCCTCGTCCTGACCGAGCGTGCGGACGGGCTTCTCCGGCAATTGTCGGCGATCCACCGCGACGAAATCCGTCGGCTGAAGCCGTTGCTGATCGAACTCCTCGATCGCTTCGGTTGACGCGGCGCCGGTCTTCGGCGCTCGGAGGGCGGAATCACCGGCCACGCCGAAAGTTCATAGTTGAACTATATGCGATTCCGGCTATTCTGATGGGCGCGGTTGAAAAAAGCGCGACGTGGTATGAGACGTCAAGAATTGCGCCACGAGCCGCGGAGGGAGGAAAGATGACGAAGCTCAGGTCATTCATGCTGGCCGCCGCCGTGTTCGCCGTCTCGGGCGTCGCGGCTCAGGCCGGCGACGCCAGCGGCGTCTGGATGCGGTCCGACGGCAAGTCCAAGGTGAAATTCGCCTCCTGCGGCGGCGCTTTGTGCGGCACGGTCGTCTGGCTGCGCGACAAGGATTCGCCGGCGCATATCGGCCAGCGCGTATTCTTCGATATGAAGCCGTCCGGCGACGACCAATGGCGCGGCTCGGCCTTCAATCCCGAGGACGGCAAGACCTATTCCGGCAAGATGAGCCTTTCGGGCGGCACGCTGACGACCGCCGGCTGCGCGCTCGCGGGACTGATCTGCAAGAGCTACGACTGGAGCCGCGCCAACTGACGCTCAAACGGCCCGTCAGCGCGCCCTTCATTTTCACGCCCGGATAGACGTGGCGAGTTGGGCGCGATTCGCCGGCTTTTGGACGCGATTTCGGCGCGATCAGCGCCGCAATCCGGCCTCGGCCGCCTGCCATTCCGCGATCCAGCCGGGCAAGGCGGGCGCTTCGGGCGCCTTGCCGACGAGGCCGAGCAATTCGTGCGTCGGCACGCCGCCCTGAGGCCCCAGGAACATGCCCTTGACCACGGCGTGGCAGAAAATCTCGCCGTCGCGCTCGACGACATGTTCGATGAACAGCCATTTCTCGTCCCAGCCGACGAGCCGGCTGCGCAAACCATAGGATTGGAAGGGCGCGAGCGAGCGGCGGTAGCGCACCAGCGTACTGGCGAGCACCGGCTTCAGCTTGCCGCGCCAGGCGGCCTTGCCCAATCCGGTGCGCATCAAAAGGTCGATCCGCCCGATGTCCATCGCCGCCAGATAGCGGGCGTTGTTCATGTGCAGGTTGATGTCGAGATCGCTCGGCCAGACGCGGAAGCGAAGGCGGGATTCCCCGGTCCAGCCGATCCGGCGGCGGAAGGGCGCTGTGGCCAGCAGTTTCGCCAGCCGAAGCCATGAACTCAGCATCGCGCCCTTCCGGTCATTTCGCCATCCATTTTCGGGAAGCGGCTCAGAACGCCGCTTCCTCGAAGGCCATCATGGTCTTGGCGCCGGACGTGATCGCCTGAAGCAGGCCGCTCGTCTGCGGCAGCAGGCGCTCCATGAAGAAGCGCGCCGTGCCGACCTTGGCGCGATAGAAGGCGTCCTGCTCCTGCTTGGGCAGGCAATCCTCGGCCATGAGCGCCCAGAGATAGGCGAGCACGGTCAGTCCGAACAGGCGCAGATAATCGCTCGCCGCCGCGCCAGCCTCGTCGGGTCGCGCCATGCCCTTCTGCGCCACGAAAGTCGTCGCCTGCTGCAGGCGGACAAAGGCTTTTTCCAGCGGCGTGATGAATTCGGCCAGAGCCGGATCGGCCTTTTTCGCGGCGATATGGTCCGAGATCGGGTGGAACACCTGGCGCAGATAGCGCCCGGCATGGGCCGGCATCTTGCGTCCGACGAGGTCGAGCGCCTGCACGCCATTGGCGCCCTCATAGATCTGCGAGATGCGGCAGTCGCGGACGAACTGCTCCATGCCGTGTTCGCGGATGAACCCATGCCCGCCGAAGACCTGCATGCCGAGATTGGTCGCCTCGAAGCCGAGATCGGTCATCAGCGCCTTCACCACCGGGGTAATGACAGCGATGAAATCCTCGGCCTTGGCGCGCTCGGCCGGATCGGGATGGCGCTTGGCGACATCGAGGCTCTTGGCCGCCCAGACCGCGAGGGCGCGGCTGCCTTCGATAGTGGCGCGCTGGGTCAGCAGCATGCGCCGGATATCGGGGTGCACGATCAGCGGATCGGCCGGCTTGTCCGGATATTTGACGCCCGAGAGCGAGCGGCCCTGCAGGCGCTCGCGCGCATAGTTGGCGGCCCCCTGATAGGAGGCTTCGGCGAGGCCGAGACCTTGCACGCCGACGGCGAGGCGCTCGGCGTTCATCATCGCGAACATCGCTTGCATGCCCTTGTGCGGCTGGCCGATCAGCCAGCCCTGGGCGTCGTCGAAATTCATGACGCAGGTGCTGGACGCCTTGATCCCCATCTTGTGCTCGATCGAGCCGCAGGCGACGCCGTTGCGGGGGCCGAGCGTCCCGTCCGGCTTGACCAGATATTTCGGCACGAGGAACAGGCTGATGCCCTTCACGCCCTTGGGCGCGTCCGGGAGCTTCGCCAGCACCAGATGGATGATGTTCTCGGTGAGGTCGTGCTCGCCCGCCGAGATGAAGATCTTGGTGCCGGTGATCTTGCAGGAGCCGTCGTTCTGCGGGACGGCGCGGGTGCGCAAGAGGCCGAGGTCGGTGCCGCAATGCGGCTCGGTCAGGCACATGGTGCCGGACCAGGTTCCGTCGACCAGCTTGGGCAGATAAGTGTTTTTCAGCTCCTCCGTTCCGAAGCCGTGCAGCGACACATAGGCGCCATGCGACAGGCCGGGATACATGCCGAAGGAGAGGTTCGAGGAGCAGATCATCTCCTCGACCAAAGTGTTCACCGCCGCCGGCAGGCCCTGGCCGCCATAGGCCGGGTCGCAGGCGATGGAGGTCCAGCCGCCCTCACGGAACGTGTCATAGGCTTCCTTGAAGCCTTTCGGCGTGCGCACGACGCCATTCTCGAAAGCGCAGCCTTCCTCGTCGCCGGAGCGATTGATCGGCTGGAGAACTTCCTCGCAGAGCTTGGCGGCTTCTTCGAGCACCGCCTCGATCGTGTCGCGGGAAAAGTCCTCGAAACCGGGCAGCGACGTCAGCTCGTCGCCGTTCATCAGCTCGTAGAGCACATAGCGCATGTCGCGCAGCGGAGCCTTGTAGGCGGGCATGGCGTTTCCTCTCTCGGCTTTTGCGCTTTCAGTTGCGGAGCGGCTTGCCGGTTTCGAGCATGTGCTCGATCCGGGCGAGCGTGTCGGGGGTGCGGATGAGCTTCATGAAGCCGATGCGCTCCAGTTCGAGCATCCGGTCCTCGGTGAGCGTCTCGGTCGGGTCCGTGTCGCCGCCGGTCAGGATTTCCGCCAGCACGCCGGAAACGACCTTGTCGTGCCGGGTCGCCTTGCCGAGGCGAACGAAGCCGTCCACCGCCATGTCGAGGGCCGCCTTGCCGGAGGGGCCGGGCAGGACATAGGTCGGCGGCTCCGGCGGCTTGTAGTTCTCCGCCAGTTTCAGCGCCTTGGCCTTGGCGTCGAACAGCAGCCGGGTGCGGTTCATGGTGATCGCGTCGCCGGGGCGCAGGATCAGCATGTCCTGAGCCTCGGCGGCTGATTTGGCCACCGTGGCGGTGCTGATAAACTCGAACACCTTGGCGACAGCAGGCATCGGGCCCCTCGGCAGCTTGCCGAGGCTCTGCCAGCGCGCGGCCATTTCCTTGCAGCCGCCCCAGCCGGGGATCAGGCCGACGCCGACCTCGACCAGGCCCGCATAGGTCTCCGCGTGGGCCTGGATGGCGTCGGAATGGAGCAGGATTTCGCAGCCGCCGCCGAGCGCCATGCCGGCCGGCGCCGACACGACGGGGAAGGGGGCGTATTTCAGCGCCTTGTATGTCAACTGCCCGAGGCCGACGAGGCCCTGGATGTCGTTCCAGCCGGCGATATTGGCGGCGAAGAGCGCGAGGCCGAGATTGGCGCCGACCGAGAAGTTCGAGCCTTCGTTATAGACGACGAGCGCTTTGTATTCCTTCTTCACCAGCTCGATCGTCTTGCTCAGCAGGGCGACGATATCGGCGTCGAGCGAATTCATCATGCTGGTGAATTCGAAACAGAGCACGCCGTCGCCGATGTCCCAGACCGAGGCCGAGCCATTCTTCAGCACCGGCTTCGAGGTGAGCTTGATGTCCTCAAGCAGCAGCACGCCTTCGGGACGCAAGAGCGTCTTGTAGTCGCCGGACAAAGTGAGCGCCTGGCGTTTGCCGTCCGCGATGCGATAGAAGCTCTTGCCCTGCGCCGCGCGCAGGATCGGGGCGACGGGGCGGGCTTCCGTTTCGAGCCGATCGATGAACCAATCGACGCCGATCTTGTCGAGCAGTTCGAACGGGCCGCTCTTCCAATTGTAGCCAAGGCGCATCGCCTCATCGATCGATTCGATCTCGTCGGCGGCGTCGCCCACCAACATGGCGGCATAAGTCAGCGTCTCGCGCATGACCGTCCAGG
>JAJXYV010000050.1 GCA_021780435.1 Pseudomonadota bacterium | reverse complement strand
GCGACGAACAGACCGTTGACGATGACGCCCAGCAGCGAGGCGCCGAGCGCCGCGAAGGCCGAGGCCTTGCTGCCCGAAATCGCCAATACGCCAAAATAGACCACCAGCGGCGCCAGAACCGGCAGCAGCGAAGGGATGATCATTTCGCGGATCGCGGCCTTGGTCAGCATGTCCACGGCGCGGCCGTAATCCGGACGGGTCGTGCCCTCCATGATGCCGGGCATTTCCTTGAACTGGCGGCGCACTTCCTGCACCACCGAACCCGCCGCGCGGCCGACCGCCGTCATCGCGATGCCGCCGAACAGATAGGGGATCAGCCCCCCGAAGATCAGGCCCGCCACGACATAGGGGTTGGAGAGGTCGAAATTGACCGTGCCGACGTCCTTGAAATAAGGCAGGCCCTGTCCGATGAAGTCGCGAAGGTCGTTGGTATAGGCCGCGAACAGCACCAGCGCGCCGAGGCCCGCGGAGCCGATCGCGTAACCCTTGGTCACGGCCTTGGTGGTGTTGCCGACGGCATCGAGAGCATCCGTCGACTGACGGACTTCCTTGGGCAGTCCAGCCATTTCGGCTATGCCGCCGGCGTTGTCCGTGACCGGGCCGAAGGCGTCGAGCGCCACGATCATGCCGGCGAGGCCGAGCATGGTGGTGACCGCGATCGCCGTGCCGAACAAGCCAGCGAGCTGGTAGGTGGCGATGATGCCGGCGATGATGACCAGGGCCGGAAGCGCCGTCGATTCGAGCGAAACCGCAAGGCCCTGGATGACGTTGGTGCCGTGGCCGGTGACCGAGGCCTGGGCGATTGAAACGACCGGGCGCTTGCCCGTGCCGGTGTAATATTCGGTGATATAGACGATGGCGCCGGTCACCGCGAGGCCGATGAGGCCGCAGATGAAGAGATTGGCGCCGGTGACGGACTGGCCCGCGACCTCGCCGATCGAGCCCCATCCGGGGAGCAACGAGGTGGCGACGGCGAGGCCGACGACCGACAGCACACCGGTGACGATCAGGCCCTTGTAAAGCGCCCCCATGATCGAATTATTGGCGCCGAGCTTGACGAACATCGTGCCCACGATCGAGGTGACGATGCAGGCCGCGCAAATCGCCAGCGGATAGAGCATGGCCGCGGTGAGCGAGTCCGATCCCTTGAAGAAGATCGCCGCCAGAACCATGGTCGCGACCACGGTCACGGCATAGGTCTCGAACAGGTCGGCCGCCATGCCTGCGCAGTCGCCGACATTGTCGCCGACATTGTCCGCGATGGTCGCCGGGTTGCGCGGATCGTCCTCAGGGATTCCCGCCTCGACCTTGCCGACGAGGTCGGCGCCGACGTCCGCGCCCTTGGTGAAGATGCCGCCGCCGAGACGGGCGAAGATCGAGATCAGCGAGGCGCCGAAGCCCAAGGCCACCAGCGAGTCGATGACTTCGCGGTTATTGACCGAAAGCCCCATCGGGCCAGTGAGAACCCAGAAATAGACGGACACGCCGAGCAGGGCGAGACCGGCGACCAGCATGCCGGTGACCGCGCCCGCCTTGAAGGCGATATCGAGGCCGCCCGCCAGCGACTTGGTCGCGGCCTGGGCGGTGCGCACATTGGCGCGAACCGAAACGTTCATGCCGATGAAGCCCGCCGCGCCGGAGAGAATGGCGCCAATCAGGAAGCCGACGGCGGTCTTGAGGCCCAGAAGAAAGGCGAGAAGGATGAAAATGACCACGCCGACGAGGCCGATGGTCGCGTATTGCCTGCGCAAATAAGCTTGAGCGCCCTCGGCGATGGCGCCGGCGATTTCCTGCATTCGCGCCGAGCCCGCGTCCGCCGCCATCACTTTCTGAATGGTGATGACGCCATAGACGACGGACAGAAGCCCGCCCAATACAATAAGCCAAATAGCCATTATTACCGCCCCTCTTCCTTGACCCTATTCGGGCAACAGCTGGCGCCTCTCCCTGAATCCGGCGCGAGCCCGGATCAATTCTCTTTTTTTTTGCGCGGCACAATCTTTCACAAAGCCGGAAGCGCCGCAATGGCGGCCAAGGCCCCGCCACGCCCAAAAAGCGCGCGGACGGATCGTCAATAAGTCGGCCTTCCGGCCGAAATCAGAAATGGCTGAAGCGTTCCCGCCGGAAAGCGAGCGGTTCGCCGCCGGGCGCGAGGAACAGGTCGCCACGCGAAGCCGGCTCCACCGACCCGATCGGGACGACGGCGACGCCCGCTTCGGCGGCAAGCGACGCGAATCGCTCGGCCTTTGCCGGCGGCACAGCGCACAGGATCTCGTAATCGTCGCCACCACAGGCGATTCGCTCCAACAGGCTGGCGTCGACGCGCAATGCGGCGGAGGCGGCGGCCGAAAACGGCGGCTCGCGCAAATCGACCCGCGCGCTCGTCCCGCTCGCGCGCATCATCGCGCGCAGGTCGCCCACGAGGCCGTCGGAAATGTCCATCGCGGCGCTGGCGCAGGCGCGGAGCGCCGCCCGCAGTCCAAGGCGAGGCTGCGGCTGCAGATAGCGATTGACGAGCGTTTCCTGCTGTTCCGATGAAAGCGCCGCGGCCCATTCCGGCGGCGGCCCCTGCCCCAATTCGGCTCGGCGCAACGCCAGGCCGAGCGCAGCATCGCCGATCGTACCCGAAACATAAAGAAGGTCCCCCGGCTTCGCGCCGGCGCGCCGCACCATACCGCCGGCGGGAACCGAGCCGAGCGCGGTGATCGACAGGGAGAGCGGCCCGGGAGTCGCCACGGTGTCGCCGCCAAGCAGCGGACAGGCCTGCGCTCCGGCGGCCTCGCCCAGGCCCTGCGCGAACCCTTCCAGCCAGTCCGGCGTCCATCCCGGCGGCAGAGCCAGGGTGAGGAGAAAGCCGAGCGGCTCGGCGGCCTTGGCCGCGAGATCGGAAAGGTTGACCGCGAGCGCCTTGGCGGCGATTCTCCCCGGGGGGTCTGCGGCGAAGAAATGAACGTCCGCGACCAGGGCGTCGGCGGTCAAAACGATTTCGGCGCCCGGCGGCGGGGCCAGCAGCGCCGCGTCATCGCGCAGGCCGAGCCCGCCCGCTCCCGCCAGCGGCGCGAAATAGCGGGCGATCAGCTCGGCTTCGTCCAAAGCCATCCCCTGCCCTTGCCGATCAGGTCGAAAATTCCTCGGCGCGAACCTTGCGCGCCAAGGTGTCGAGCACGGCGTTGACCATGCCGGATTCCTCGCGCGCGAAAAAGGCGCCGGCGACATCGACATATTCCTTGATCGCCACCCGCGCGGGGATGTCGGCGCGGCGCAGCAATTCGTAAGCGCCGGCGCGCAGGATCGCGCGCATCAGGGCCTCGACGCGGCGTAGCGGCCAGCCCTCGGCAAGCGTGCGATCCACCGCGCGGTCGATTTCGACCTGATTTTCCACCACGCCGGAGACGATCGAGCGGAAAAAGGCGATCTCCGCCGGCTTGTACTGATCGCCCTCGACTTCGCGCCCGATCCACCAGGTCTCGAATTCGGCAAGGATCTCGTTCAGCCCCTTGGACGCGACTTCCATCTGGTAAAGCGCCTGGACGGCCGCGAGCCGTGCGGCGGAGCGATTTTCGGCAGCCATCAGCGCGCCCCTTTCTTCAGACGATACATGGCGAGCGCGGCGCGGGCGGCGTCGCCGCCCTTGTCCAGCCGCGCGCGGTCAGCGCGCTCCACGGCCTGGTCCTCGTCTTCCGTCGTGAGAATTCCGTTTCCGAGCGGAATTCGCCGCGCGACCGAAAGGTCCATCAGGGCGCGCGCGCTTTCGCCGGCGACGATCTCGAAATGATAGGTCTCGCCGCGCACGACGCAGCCCAGCGCGACGACGCCGTCATAGGGCGCGCCGGCCTTCTCGGCAGCGTCGAGCAGAAGGGCGATCGCCGCGGGAATTTCCAGCGCCCCCGGCGCCCGCGCCACGGTCCAGCGCGCCTCGGCGGCGGCAAAGGCGCGAGTCGCGCCGTCGAGCAGCAATTCGCCGATCGCGTCGTA
>JAJXYV010000272.1 GCA_021780435.1 Pseudomonadota bacterium | reverse complement strand
GCGACAATGTGACGATGACGGTCGCGCTGATCGTTCCGATCGCGATGGAAGAGAAGCTGCGCTTCGCCATCCGCGAAGGCGGCCGCACCGTCGGAGCCGGCGTCGTCGCTTCGATCATCGAGTAATCTGATCGATCGATCCCGAGAATGATGAAGGGAGCCCGGCGGGCTCCCTTTTTTGTGTTCACGCCTCTTTGATTTGGGCGACGCCGCCTTCCGGCGATAAAATACTGGGAATTCCGCGCTCGGGAGCGCGCCCTGGCGGCGCCGGGCAAAGGACAGCGCCGATCGTGTTCTGCCCTTCTTCCGCATCCGCATTCCGCTCGCTTCCAACGCGTGGAGGATTCGCTTCGCGGGGTTGGAGGGAACGTCCATGAACAATGTCGATTTCGTCAAGTCGCTCTATGCCGCGTTCCTGAGCGGCGGCCTCGACAAAATTCTCGCTGCGGCGGATCCGCATATCGAATGGAAATCGAACACGGATCCGGCGCTCCTGCCTTGGGGCGGCGAGCGGAAAGGCGTTAAGGAAATCTCGGGTTATTTCTCCGAACTCGCGCTGAATATCGAGATCGAAAGCTTCACGCCGCGCGAATTTCAGTTCGGGACGGGCTTTGTTCTGGTGATGGGCCACACCAGAGGCCGGATGCGGCGCTCGGGCGTCCGTTTCGAGAACGATTGGTGCCATGTCTTCAAGATCATGGGCGGCAAGGTCGTCGTCTTCCACGAATTTGTCGATACGCATGCCCTGGTGCAGGCCTATATCGGCGGCGACGCGCACGCCATCGGCTTGCCACCGGCGGCTATGGAAACGATGACGCCTCGGTCCCACTGATCCGATCCCGAGCCCGCGTTTCACGACCAGCCAACCCCCGAAAGGCCCCACCCCGATGGCGGGGCCTTTCGCGTGGGACGCTTTTTTGTCATTTCGCGCTGGCCGGGCTTGCGTGAAACCGAAGATTGCGGCTAAGAGAACTGCGCTGGCCGCGTCACATGACGCGCCTGCAGGAGTGTAGCTCAGTTGGTAGAGCACCGGTCTCCAAAACCGGGTGTCGTCGGTTCGAGCCCGGCCACTCCTGCCATTAACTCAATGGGTTAGTGCGAGGCGCCAGCAATGATCCTTTTCCTGGGCAATTAATCGGGCAACAAAAGGGCCGGGCAGCGCGAAGCTCCGGCTGATTTTTCTCCGTCCGTGATTCTCTGTCGTCGCCCTTTTGCCATTCTTCGCCGGTCGAATTGGTCGCGGCTGATGGCGCGGGGCGGGGAAATCCGGGCCGAGTCACGGCAAGCCGGCATCGGAACGCTCGGTTCTGAAATCGTGCGAGCGCCGAACTCCGCGGCGCCTCGCGGCGTCTGATTCCCTGGGCCAAGTTTCCACCTCAAGATCGGCGGCCTTGAGAATGACGCAGCCGTCTATGAAGATATGGGCTGCGGATTTTCCCGTTTCAGGGAGGGCGGTCCATGTTCACAAGGCTGCTGGCTGGCGTGGTCCTCGCCGCGCCCATCTGGGGCGCTTCCCCATCCGTCTTGATGGCGCAGGAAGCGTCCGTCGAGCAGGGTTTCGACGTTCGAGGCGTCGCGTGTAACGCCGATGGCCGCTGTGCTTCGTTTCGCCAGCGGACACAGGCGGCGACGCGGATGCAATGTCAGAGCGTCGCCGGCATGTTTGGCATGGCGGAGTGGCAGAGCCAACACCCTGCTTGGACGGTCAAGGAATGGCACTGCGCGGCGCGAGGCGAGCACGACCTGTAGCTCAAGCATAGGTAGCGCGCCCGCTTGGACCACGGACAGGAATCGCCACGACCCTCGGCCACGCACGCCGGTTCCGCCGCACGGAAGGCGGCGTGATTGCGCAATCTTGCCGGATTGGAACGGATATCGGGCGCCGGGAATGGGGCGAATGTGACCCGATCGTCATCTAAACCTTTGCCGTCATTCAGACGCATAATCGCCGTCACAGGGCCTCGTTAGACTGTTGACCTCGCAGCGCAGGATATCGGAGGCTGAAAATGGTTGGCTGGTACGTCAATTATTACAGTGTCACCCGGCGCATGGAGTCGCGGACGGCGCCCTCGGCATCGCTTGAGGGGGCGTTGGTTCACGCGCGCGGACTGGCGATCCATGGACACATTGTGAGAAACATCGTCAGCCCCCGAGGCCACGCTTTCGAAGCAAATTCATCTCGCTCTTGGTATCGGGAAAAAGACCACCCAAAGCCGACGACCGAAAACGACAATAGCTGATTCAGCTTGACCTGCGCCCAAATCAGAAAACGCCCGCCAGTGCATCCGTGGCGGGCGTTTCCTTTTTCCTCGGCCTGAGGGGGGAGGCCGAATTAAGCTCAAGCTGAACAGCGACCGTGGCGAATATAGGGCGAGATCAGCCCCATTCTGTCTAGCGTTGGCCGGCTCAAGTCCGTTACGGTCGCCGTTTTCGTGATCCTCGATCTCGACGCCCGATGGCGGGCTGTCCGGAGTCGCGAGCACAGTCATGCGCGAAGGCCTGGCTGATATGATGCGTCAGCGTCCGGCGGGAATCGACGGCGCCGCGAACATGGGGCGGACGGATGAAGGCGTTTATGGTTTCGTCATTTTGGCAAAAGGGGCGCGAGGCGCGCGGCCTGCGCGGCGCCATTTTTCTTTTGGCCCTTGTGTTCGCCGGCCCAGGCGCCGGACATGCCGAGGCGCTCTGGCCGGACACGGCCTTGAACCGCTGGCAGGCCACCGCGCTGCTGCAGACGCTCAACGGCGAGATTCTCGCAAGCCCGAGCGCGACGGCGAGCCTTGAGAAATGGTGCGCCGCCCATCATCTCGCGGCCGAGGCCCGACTGGTCGCGGAGCCGGTTCCGGGCGCTGCGGCCAAGCCGCTTTCGCCGGCCCAGCGCGCGCGTCTGGACGTCGGGCCCGATGAGCCCGTGAAATACCGCCATGTGCGGCTGCGCTGTGGCGAGCATGTGCTTTCCGAGGCGGACAACTGGTATGTTCCCTCACGCCTGAAGTCCGAAATGAACCGGGCGCTCGAGGCGAGCGACGCGCCTTTCGGCCGCGTCGTGAAGCCCCTTCAGCCCTATCGGCGGACCTTCGAGGCCAGGATGCTCTGGGCGCCGCTCGACGCGCCGAAGGAAAGCGCGGCGCTGGCCCCGCCGCAGGCGCTATTCGAACATCGGGCCGTGCTTTAAACGAAGGACAATCTGCCCTTTTCCGAAGTGGACGAAGTCTATCAGCGCGACGTGCTGGATTTCCGGCCGGACAAGGATTGACGTGACGGGATCGTTTTCGCTGCAAACCGAAATCGAAACCGAGGCCTTGCGATGCATGGCGCGCGCGGTTCCAATCCCGTGTTCATCCCTGCCGCCACGGTCGGAGGCGCGTCCCTATTGAAAAGCGGATGAAATCCGGCGATTGTCTGTGGGATGAGCGTCGCTCCCAAAAATCTCCTCTGGCTTCAGGCCGGCTCCTGCGGCGGCTGCACCATGTCCGTTCTGGAGCACGGCGCGTCGGGGTGGTTTGCAGATCTGAAGACCTTCGGCATTCGCCTCCTCTGGCACCCGAGCGTGAGCGAGGAGAGCGGAGAGGAGGTTCTCGACATTCTCGCGCGGGTCGAAAGCGGCGAGACGCCGCTCGACATTTTCTGCGTCGAAGGCTCGATCCTGCGTGGTCCGAACGGCACCGGAAAGTTCAACCGTCTTTCCGGCTCCGGCCGCACCCTGCTTGACATCGCCCGCAGCCTTGCGGGCAGGGCCGAGGTCTGCGTGGCGGTCGGAACCTGCGCGGCCTATGGCGGCATCCCCGCCGGCGACCCGGACCCGACCGACGCCTGCGGCCTGCATTACGACGGCGCCGAGGCGGGCGGGGCGCTCGGGCGCGACTATCGCTCGCGCAAGGGCCTGCCGGTGATCAATGTCGCGGGCTGCGCGCCTCATCCGGGATGGATCATGGAGACGCTTCAGGCCCTGGCGACCGACGATCTCACGGCCGCCGATCTTGACGCCCTGGGCCGTCCGAAATTCTTCGCCGCCCATCTCGCCCA
>JAJXYV010000100.1 GCA_021780435.1 Pseudomonadota bacterium | reverse complement strand
GGCGGCGTCGATCTGATGGGGCCGAACGGCGCCTTCGTGCTCGCCCGGCTGCTGCTCGATTATCGCCGCGAGGTGAACTGGCCGGGCGAGGTCGAGATCGGCACGCGGGTCGCCTCGGTCGGACGCAGCTCGCTGCGGCTGGAGCAGGCGGTTTTCCAGAACGGCGCATGCGTCGCGGCCGGCGAATCGACGGTCGTCCTCACGGATGAGACGACCCGGCGCTCGAAGCCCTTCTCCGACCCGGCGCGGGCCTGGCTCGAACGTCAGAAAGCCTAGCCCAGTTTTCGGCGATGGATGGTCGCCATCGCAAGCACGATCATGGCGAAGGCCTGATGCGCCAGCGCCGCGGGAAGCGGCACGACGAGCAGCAGCGTCGTGACGCCCAGAGCCCCTTGGACGGCGACAAGCGCGGCGAGCAGGCGCGCCCGGCGCGCGGCGCGCCACGCCAGGGTTTCGCGGCCGATATGCAGGGCATGGAACAGGGCGAGCGCCAGCAGCAGATAGGCCGTCATCCGGTGCTGGAACTGCACCATGGTGACATTATCGAAGAAATTCGCGGTCCAGGGCGACAGGCTGAACAGATGTTTGGCCGGGGGGGTGAAATGGCCGTCCATCAGCGGCCAGGTGTTATAGGTGAGCCCCGCCCGCAGGCCGGCGACGAGGCCGCCGAGTCCGATCTGCGCCAAAGTCAGCGCGAGCAGGGCGGTCGCCTCGGGGCGGAAGCTTTTGCCGTCGGGGCCGAGCGGATCTCGGTAATTGGGCGCAAGGCCGCTCGCGGTCCAGACGACGGCGGCGAAGGTCACCGAGGCGAGCAGGAGATGGGTCGCCAGCCGCTCCTGCGCGACCTCGACGCGATGGACGAGCCCGGATGACACCATCCACCAGCCGACGAAACCCTGAAGCCCGCCGAGCGCGAAAATGCCAGCCAAACGCCAGCGCAGAGCGCCGACGATCTTGCCGCGCGTCAGAAACCACAGGAACGGAAGCAGGAAGACTACGCCGACCACGCGCCCGAGCAGGCGATGACTCCACTCCCAAGTATAGATCGACTTGAACCGCGCCAGGTCCATGTCAGGAAACAATTCGCGATATTGCGGAATCTGCTTGTATTTCTCGAAAGCGGCGGTCCAGTCCGCCTCGCTGAACGGCGGCAGCACGCCGGTCACCGGCTTCCATTCAGTGATCGAAAGCCCCGATTCGGTCAGCCGCGTCGCGCCGCCGACGATGACCATGGCGAAAATGCCGGCCGCGACCAGCCAAAGCCAGATCCGCACGGCGCGGTCGGGATCGGGGGTGTGAGTCTTGGCGTGGTGATGATTGTGTTCCAACATGTCGCGTCCCGATTGTTTTTTTGTTTTAACGCGACCGGGCGAGGGGGCAAAGGCGGGCGGGCGCAAAAAAGCCGCAGCGGGGGCGCCGCCGCGGCGAAGGCGTCAAAGCCGAACGGCTTATTCGTCCATGCCCGGGCCGCCCATCGGGCCGTCCATATCGTCACGTCCATGACGATGCATCATCATGCCCATGTGCATTTCCTCGAAGGCGGCCTTCTGACGGTCGTCGAGACCGTTGTAGAAGGCGGTGAGCTTGTCCGCTTCCGCCTTGAAGGCGTCGGCGCGGTGCTGCATCGTCTTCGCGATGAAGGCCATCCGGGCGGGGAAGGTCGAGAGATCGGGCTTGTTGGCGCAGACCGAAGCCCTGAAATCGGCGCGGTCCTTCAAACGCGAGTCGCCAACTTCCTTCAAAGCCGCCACCTGGGTCGGATTCAATTGAAGAATGGTCGCCAGATGCTGGGCGCGGTGCTCCATCATGGTCGCCATGTGGTCATGGGCCGCGTCCGTCGCGCACATGTGGTCCAGCCACATCTGCTGCCGCCCCATCGGCGGCTGGGACTGCGGCTGCGGCTGGGCGCTCGCGGGCGAAAGCATCAGTCCGCCCGCGACGCAAGCCATGGCCAGCGTCGAGACTTTCAGAAATTGCATAAGTACCTCCCAAATACACAGTCGGCGCCGAAGACCAAGGGCGTCACGCCTTGTTTGCGCCTTCAAGCCTGAACTTGCTATGAACGGGGCGCGCCGCGCCGGATCGTGGCCGGGGAGATATTACATGCGCAGTCGCCAGCGGAAATTGATCGGCGCCATTTTCATGGTGTTTTTCGTCGTCGTTTATGCGCTTTTGGCGATGGTTCTGGCGCAGGCGACCGCGCTCAAGGTCGAGAACGCCGCGCTCCGACTCCTGATTTTCGCAGTGCTCGGCCTGGGCTGGGCCGTTCCCATGATTCCGCTGATCGCCTGGATGGAGCGGCGGGACGACTGACGCGCGCGGCGCCCGCTCTTTCGGGCCTCAGCCGACGTTGAGCCGCCGCCCGCCGTTCCACAGGGCGAAGGGCGCGCCGGACAGCAGAACGTCGAAAGTGGCCAGATCCTGCCACAGGCCGTTGGCCGAAAGCCGCGGCAGCGCGAAACGATGGCCCGCGTGCTCGGGGAAGATCATGCCGGGCCGCGTCGTGACCGCGGTCGCAAAGCCGGTTTCGGCGGCGAGGGCGAATTCGCGCGGCCCCGCGGAACCCGCGTCGCCATAGGGAAAGGCGAGATGGCGGCAGGCCTGACCGAACTCCCGCTCAAGTCGCGCCCGGCTGTCGCTCATTTCCTTGCGCGCCGCCTCGACCTGCAGGCCGGAGAGGCGCGCATGGGTCATCGAATGAGCGCCGATCGTGACCAGGTCGTGCGACGCCAGTTCCCGCAATTCGTCCCAGCCGAGACAATTCGCCTCGACGATGTCGCGCGGGTCGATCTCCGCTTTCGCGCACAGTTCGGCGACGCTCGCCAGCAGGCGCTCTTCGCTGCCGCCGCGCAGCATTTGGTAGACGCGCTCATAGGCGGCGCCTTTTTCCTCGTCGCTCTTGGATGGCAAGGCGAGCCGCGCGCCTTCGAAATCGAGTTCGATCTGGTCGAGACGCCGGATCGCCTCTTCGAGTTCGACCCACCATAGCCGCGCCGACCGGTCGATCAGGCCCGGCGCGATATAGAAGGCGCCTGGCGCGTCGTGGCTTTCCAGAATGGGCAGGATATGGTCGCGGCAATCGCGGAAGCCGTCATCGAAGGTCAAAGCGGCGAAGGGCCCGCCCTGGCTGGTTACGAGACGGTACATCGCCTCATCGAGTGAGACGAGCGCGAGTCCGTTCTCGCGAAGGCGGGTGAGAATGGCGTCGAAAAACGCCGGCGTGATCTCCAGCATCGCATTGGGCGCGAAGGCTTTCCCCTGCGCGGGGCGCACGCGATGAAAGGTCAGGATCACGCCGCGCCCGCGGAACAGGTCGCCGGCGAGCCGGTGCAGGCGAGTGGCGCGAAACAGGCCGAAACCTGCGGCGATAGCATTTTTCTTCCAGTTCATTGCGACTTGGATGCTCGGACTCTCGGGGAGGTTCAGTCTCGCAAGCAAGCGTTGACCATTTATTGATAGGACAAAGGGGATCGCCGCAGAAAAGGGCCGATGTCCGTCGCCGCGCCGCAAATCGCTCCAGCCCGCCCGCCCCGAACCAAGGTTTCGGCGCGGACGGTTTTCGCGCGGGTCGAGGTCGTCCCTGATCCGGCGGCTGCGCTGGAGATCCTGCGCGGTTTCGCGCCGGACGCGCCCGGCTCCTTCTATCAGAGCGAGATTTTCCTGCAGGCCTGGCTGGAGAATTGCGCCGCGCAGGATCGGGCGACGCCTTTTTTCATCGTCGCGCGCGACGAGGCCGGCGCGCCGGTCGCGCTGCTACCGCTCGGCCTTTTCCGGGTCGGCCCGCTGCGGGTGGCGCAATTCCTGGGCGGGAAACATTCGAATTACAATCTCGGCCTGTTTCGTGAAGAGGAAAATTGGTCAGGGCGCGAATTGCGCGCGCTGCTGCAGGAGGCGGCGCGGGCGACGGCCGGGGGCCCGCACCTCTATCGCCTGACGAACCTGCCCTTGCGCTGGCGCGGCGGCGACAATCCGCTTGCGAAGCTTGATCATCAGCCGGCCGCGAGCCGCGCCTATGCGACCAGATTGCC
>JAJXYV010000138.1 GCA_021780435.1 Pseudomonadota bacterium | reverse complement strand
GCCATCAGCGTCATGCCGTCCTTCACCAGCCCGGCCATGGCGGAGCTGGCGTCTGGATATACTTTCTTCATGGGAAGCGCCTCAATTCGCTTATATTTCAGCGAACGTCGAATGGGCTGCAACGCGACGATCAGTATTTTGCAGCGATGGTCTGTTTTTGACTCCCCGCAGTCCAGATCGGAATGACAATATTCGCCCACAGGCGGGTGTCCCGGCCGCCATAGTTCTCTTCCGCCACATCGGTGGTCAGTTTCAGCTGAAGATTGACGGGGCCGAAATTGTAGCCGACGAGGCCGCCGAGCGCGAACTGGCTCTGGCGGGCATAGCCGGCATGGGGACTGGAAAGATCGGTCGAACCGAAGCCAACGGCGCCGATCTCCCATTTGCCGAAGGTCTTGGTCGCCGTGAGGTCGTAGTTGAACCAGGATGGCGCCGATGAGCCCGGCGCCGTTCCGTTGCGCCCTGTGCCGTAAAAGAAGGTCGCGGACAGATTCCATCCATCGTTCAGATAGGATAGTGCTGCGACCTGCATGAATGTCGGAAAGTCATAAGCGACGCCGATTTGCTCCAAGGGCCCGGCGACAGGAAGATGAAGACCCTCGTGGACCCCGAAGAAAAAATGATTGCCGAGATCCCATTTGAGGCTCATCTCGACCAGCGGATTCGTCCATCCGGCCTCGTTGAGTCCCACGGGATTGCCGATGCTGACTTGGGCTACCGGCGCGGCGGCGTCGAAGCCAAGTCTGCCGCCCAAAACAGTCCAGGGGGTCGACCACACGATCCAGGCTGGCGTCAGCACGCCGACGTCGGTCGCCGCTGGTTGTGTGGCGCGCGCGCCCCAATTGGGCAGCGTGATGTCATATAGGCCCTCGGCCAATGGAGCGGCGATGGCGAGGCCGGTCGTTGTTCCAGGCTGAAATTGCGAGTTCGCTTGAGCTGTTTGCGGTGAAAAAGCGAAGCCAGCGGCCAGGGCGGCGACGGAAAGACAGGGAATACGCACGGTCATCTCCGAGCAACGAGACGCGTAACATCGTTCCCGCGAGATTTTCCTCGCAGGTTCCTCACGGGACACGGCGGCGGTTGATTTGAAGACCGCTGGCGGGTGGGAGATCCGCCGGCGGTCTTCGCCTCGCAAGCGGCGCTGGGGTCAGGCGCGCTCGGGCACGGGGAGGTTCACCCAATCGCGGTAGAACGCTTCGATGTCCGGCTCAAAATCATGGATCACCGGATACCAGGGCGTCGGGGCTTCGACGTCATGCATCGTTCCGCATTTCGGGCAGTAATACTCGCGATAGACCTGCCATTGTGTGTCGGGCGCCATCAGCTTGGGATAGACATCCGTCATCGCCTCTTCGGTATCGCGAACGTAGATCGCCGCGTGCAGCTTCCAGTTCTCATTGTGATCGCAGAACTCATGGCCGCAATCACACTTGATCACCCACCTCTTGTCGCCTGCACGCTGCACGATATTCATGTGCAGCGAGAGCGGCAGCACGATCTTGTCCGCATAATTGACCCGGGCCTGAAGCGCGGCGAGATATTTCGCGAAGCGGCCCTGGTCCTTGGGCATCGACAACATGCGAAAGGTGGTTTCCCAGTCGAGCTTGCCGTCAACCAGATTGGCGATCTGTTCCTTGGTGTAGGACATTTTCGTTTCCTCAATTTCTGATGCGTTGGAGCTGGATCCATTCGGTGGCCTTGGCTTCCGACTCGTCGGAAGCCAAGGCGGCCGTCGGCGCCACGGCAGTTGGCGCGGACGTTCCCGGTCAAGAGACGACCGATGACGTCATTCCTCGACCTGGACGACGGTGTGGACGTCGGGCAGGAGCGACAGATCCATGCGGTGCTTGGAGCCATAGGACGGCACGCCGAGTTCCTCTTCCCGGAGATCCCAGTCGACCGGAAGATCCCAGAAGGACTTGAAGTCCGACTTGAACTTTTCCGACAGGCCGAAGCTCGTCGCGAACATGTGCCGCACCTGGACAGAGGCATGTTTGTCGAGAATGCGCTGCCGCTCTTCCTTCATCCATTCGCGGGTCGGAACGGCGCGCGCGACACGCTCGTTGCGGATTTCCGCGCGCCGCGCCTGCGTCTTCGCCGCATCGACCGTGAACACGCCCTTGGCGTCGATGGTGAAGATCGCGCCATAGACCTTGCCGGCATAGTCCGGCAGCAGGAACTTCTGGTTCAGATCGTCCTCGATCGCCTTGGGTTCCCGGTCGAGCGGATCGCCGAAGCCGGGGCCGCCGCGGAGATAGTTCAGATAGAGGTCGTGATTTTCGTAGCAATCCTCCGTGGTGATGCATTGCTTGTCGCGCTTGACATGCGCCGTCGCGTCGATGTGGCGCTCATAGTCCGGATGGGTCGGATCGAGATCGGCGCCGAGCGGCAGCGAGTCGCCGATGGCGATGCGCTCCTTGAGGCCTGTCTTGTGGGCTTCGAAGCGATAGCCGGTGGCGGACGGATAGCCGCCCATCATGCCCCAGTCGCTGTTCATGAAGCCGTTGCCCATGAAGAACATGGTCCAGTCCTGGGCGTTCCAGACCATGCGCAGCGTTTCGAAGCCGCACCCCCCGCGATATTTGCCGTAACCGCCGGAATTGGCCTTCACGTTGCGGCCGAGATAGAGGAGCGGCTCAGCCATTTCCCAGATCTCGATGTCGCCCATGTCGCCTTCCGGATTCCAGATCGCGGCGGCGTGGTTCAGGCCGTCCTTGACCGCGCAGGCGCCGGTTCCGCAGGACGACGCCTCGAAACTATTAACCGCGTGGATTTCGCCTTCCTGATTGATGCCGCCGCCTTGCAGCCAGTTCGACGTATTGGCGTTGCCGGCGTTGACCTCCTCCAGATAGCCGCGGCTGAAATAGGCCTGGCCTAGGCCGCGCCACAGCGCTGCCCAGCCGGAGACCAGGAAGTGCCAGGCGTAAGCGTGGCCTGTACGGCGGTCGTCCGGATTGCACCACGCGCCTTTCGGCAGGTGGAAATCCGTGGCGAGATAGGCGCCGTCGTTGATGCGCTGTGTCGGCACCAGCGTTTGGCACATCATCACCCAGATGCCCGAAGTGAAGGCGACCTGGTGGGCGTTGAACGTGTGCCAGCCCCAGCGGCTCGCGCCTTCGAAATCGAGCTTCCACGAACCGTCGCCGCGAATCGTCATTTCGCAGGGCGAATGCATGATGGAATCGAGCTTGGCGAAGGCCGACGAGACCTGGACGTCCGGATGCTTGTAGGGCACGTCGACGAAGGAAACCTTGCGGTATTTGCCCGGCAGCGTCATCGCCTTGATGCGGCTGATCAAGCCGCGGCGGCCTTCCTCGATGACCTCGTAAGCGAATTTTTCATAGGCTTCGAGACCGTCGGCGCGGATCACCTCCTCGACCAGATCGCGGATCATGTGGCAGCCCGCGATGCGGGTGCGCTCGTCCAGAATCCAGTATTTCGGCGTGCGCACGGAGCGCTGCGATTCGTGCAGCCAGTCGCGCAAAGGCGTGTCGTTCACGCCGGTCTTGCGGCAGGTGATCATGTAGCCGTCGCCGAAGCGCTGCACCTGGCCCGTGGACATCGAGCCCGGCGTCACCGCGCCGGTGTCGATGACATGGGTGACGCCGCCGACCCAGCCGATCAGCTTGCCTTCCCAGAAGATCGGGACGATGGTCGCGATGTCGCAGGGATGGACGTTGCCGATGGCGCAATCGTTATTGGTGAACATGTCGCCAGGATTGATGCCCGGATTGCCCTCCCAATTGTTCTCGATCATATATTTGATCGCCGCGCCCATCGTGCCGACGTGGATGATGATGCCGGTCGAGGTCAGCACGCAGTCGCCGACTGCGTTGTAAAGGGTGAAGCAAAGTTCGCCTTCCTGCTCCACGATCGGGCTCGCCGCAATTTTCTTCGCGGTTTCGCGGGCGTGGACGAGTCCGCCGCGCAGTTTCGAGAACAGCTTTTCATAGCCGATCGGATCGCTGTCGCGGAACGCCAGCTTCTCCAGCCCGTTGTAATGGCCAGTCGCCTCGGTTCGCTCGATAATGCCGTCGCGGAATTGTTTCAGCGTGAGGCCATTGCCGAGCAGATCGCCGTAATTGGTCGCCATTCCGGCGAAGTTCTTGTCCTGCATGTTCATGTTGGAATCCTCCCCTTATTTCACTTCCTTGAGATGGAACAGGCGGTGCTTGTCGATCGTGGTTTCGAAGCCGTCCGGCACCACGAATGTGGTCGCGTCGGATTCGATGATCGAGGGACCGACGATGTGGTTGCCAGCCTTGAGCGCCTCCATTTTCCAGAGCGTCGCGTCGACCCATTTCTTGTGGCGGTAGAACGGGCGCGCGCCGAGCTTTGCTTCCGCTGGCGGCGTCGGGCCGGCGTCGGGGTCTTCCGGCAGAACCGGCTTCTGGGTCGCCACCGTGCCGCGCAGGATCGCGCCCGTGATCGAGAAGCCGAGCTCCGGCGAACGCGCCGAACTTGCATAGACACGGCCGTACGTGTTCTCGAACGCCTCGACGATCTGATCCCAGTCGGCGGCGGTCTGCGCGGAGGTCACGGGCGAAACGATTTCGAGATCGTTGAGCTGACCCATGTACTGCATCTTGTAGCCGGGGATGAGCATCACATCCTCGGGCTTGAAGCCGTTGATGACGAATTCGTCGATGACCTTCAGCGCGAGCTCCGCCCAGGCCTCTTGCAAGGTCTTGCAGGCGGCGGCCTTCTGGTCGTCGCTGGCGAATTGCGCGACGCCGAGGTCGACGGACTTGTCGTATCGATATTCGAAGTCGGCGCAGGCGCAGCCGAATGCGGAAAAGCCCGCCGCCCAGGCCGGCACGACGACGTCCTTGAAGCCGACGCCCTCGGTATAGCCATAGGTGTGGACCGGGCCGGCGCCGCCGTAGGAGAAGCAGGTGAATTCGGCGGGGTTGTAACCCTTGGCCGAAATGTTCGCGCGCAGATATTCCGACAAGGTGAGGTCGAGCAGTTCGATCACGCCCGCGGCCGCATCCTCGACGGAGAGGCCGAGAGGATCGGCGATCTGCGCCTTGATGTGCTGGCGCGCGCGCTCGACATCGAGCTTGATGGCGCCGCCGAGAAAATTATCAGGGTTCAGATAGCCGAGCACGACGTGGCAGTCGGAGACGGTCACCGTGTCGAGGCCGCTGTCGGGCCAGCAGGTCCCGACGCGGTAGCCCGCGCTGTCGGGCCCGAGCTTGATCGACTTGCTGTAGGGATCGAGGCGAACGAAACTGCCGGCGCCGGCGCCGACGGAGTCCATCGCAACCAGCGGCAGCGACAGCACCAGGCGGGCCATGTCCGGGTCGGACTTGATCGCGAAACTGCCCTTGGTGATCAGCGCCACATCGAAGCTGGTGCCGCCGATGTCGGAGCAGGCGATGTTCTCGTCGCCGAGCGCCTCGCCGAGCAGTTTGGAGCCGATGACGCCGCCGATCGGGCCGGAGACGATGGTGCGGGCCAGCTCCTTGGCCTTCCAGCTGATGGTGCCGCCATGGGTCGCCATCACGCGCAGGTCGAATTTGGCGCCGTGTTTCTTGAACCGGTCATTGACGAGTTTCAGGGTCTGACGCGACGGTTCGGCGCCATAGGCTTCGAGGATCGTCGTGTTCATGCGATGGCTTTCCTTCCGCGACGGGTAATAATCGACGGAAGCGAAGACCGGGATTTCAACGCCCAACTTGGCCAATTCCGCTTTCGCGATGTCGCGGGCCTGTTGCTCGGACGTCTCGTTCTTGTGCGATTGCAACAGGCAGATCACGATCGCCTGCGCGCCTTCTTCGAGCAACTCGCGGGTCGCCTGGCGCACTTCGTCCTCGCGCAGCGGAATGACTACCTTGCCCTGAACGTCGGTGCGCTCGGTGACGCCGCGCGTGCGCGAGACCGGCACCAACGGTTCGTCGTAGCGATGGGTGTTGAGATGGATGCGATCTTCGAGCGCATAGCCGAGATAGCTTTGCAGCGCACGGCCCATCGAATGGATCTGCTCGAAGCCGCGATTGCAGATCAGGCCGACCCTGAGGCCTTTGCGCATCAGGATTCGGTTGAGCATCGCGGTGCCGGAATAGACGCAGGTGACGAGCTCGGGATAGACGTCGTCGACGCCACGGCTCCAATGCGCCAGCGCGTCGACCGATGAATTGTAGATCGCCAGCGATTCGTCCGCTGGGTTGCTCTGCGCCTTGCCGACGACGAAACGTCCGTCGGCGCGCACGAAGAAGGTGTCGGTCATCGTGCCGCCGGCGTCGATGCCCATAACCTGGACGGAATTGGTGTGAGTTTCCACGGGGTCCTCCGCTGTCGTTTTACGAAACGTCCGGAGGTTCGATCGCAGTCGTCTCCGCACGCTTCGCGGAGATGTCCGCAACCGCCGTGCCAGAATCTTGTTCTGACCAACATGCGGAAGTTACGTGAATTTTTCGACTATCGGATTCTGTTTCGCGTTTGCGGCAGACGTCTTCGCGTCCGCAATCCGGACGCCGCCGAAGAGACGATTTGAAGGCAGGCGGGGTCGCCGGCGCGCAAAAGAAAAGCGCGCGCGGATCAGGTCCTCGCGCGCATCGGCTTCATGATCGGATTCTTGTCTGACGCCTGCCGGCGGAAATTTCTCTGCGCCGCCCTAGAACTTGAAACGCTCGGCCTCGATCCGGCTGATGCCGTACCGCTTCACCTTCTCGTAGAGCGTGCTTTTGGCGATGCCGAGACGCGACGCGACGCGTGTCAGGTTGCCATGCTCGGCCTCGATCGCGTCAATGATCGCTTGTCTTTCGCGATCCGCCAGCCGGAGCGGCGGCGGGCCGTCCAGGAAGGCGGCGGATGCGACGGTTTGGGAAGGCTCGCGCACGCCTGTGAGTTCGGGGGGAAGATCGTCGAACGTCAGGCGATCACCCTCCGCAAGCAGGGTCATGCCCTCGATGACATTGCGCAGCTCGCGGATATTGCCTGGCCAAGAATAGGCAAGCAGGGCGTCGATGACGCCGGCATCGATCGACTTCATCGGGACCTTGTGCGTCCGCGCGGTCTGTTCGATGAAATGTCTCGCCAGAGTCGGTATGTCTTCGCGGTGGTCCGTGAGCGACGGCAAGCGCAAGGTGGCGACAGCAAGCCGATAGAACAAGTCCATCCGGAAACGGCCTTGTGCGACTTCGTCCCGAAGATTGCGGTTGGTCGCCGCGATGACGCGCACATGCACTTTGCGCGGCTTGTTTTCGCCGACCCGATAGACCTCGCCATCTTCCAGGACGCGGAGGAAATGCGGCTGAAGCTCCAGCGGCATTTCGCCGATTTCATCGAGGAACAAGGTTCCGCCATTGGCGGCTTCGAACTTTCCCGCCATGCCGCCGCGCCGCGCGCCGGTGAAGGCGCCTTCAGCATATCCGAATAATTCGCTCGCCAGCAGATCGCGAGTCATGCTGCCGCAATTCAGCGGCACGAAGGGGCCGTTTGCGCGGGCTCCCATGGCGTGAAGGGCATGGGCGAAAACCTCCTTGCCCGCCCCCGTCGGCCCAAGCAGCAGGACGGGCAGTTGAAGCTTCGCCAGTTGGCGCGCGCGGTTCTTCGCCTTCACAATGGTTTCGCTCGCGCCAATGATGCGATCGAAATGATCGTTCGACCGCAGCGCGGCTTTGCCTTCGATGAAGGCCGCGGAATGCGTCGCCCATCGCTTCGATGGCGGAATGGCCAGGATCGTGCCCAGACGCTCGTCGCGTTCAAGAACGGGCTCGATCCAATCCGGCTTCAACCACGGCGGCAGGTGTTCGTAAGCGCGCTCAAGCCGCGCCACGCCGAGTTTCGCGCCGAGATCGTTACAGACATTGAGATCGAGGCCGACGCTGTTGAAATAGAGCCCAGCATTCTCGTTGGCGCGCACCAGCCGGCCACGGCAGTCGAAAACCACGAGCCCGCTTTCGTTCCAACGTTTCGACTGCATGAAGGTGATGTCGAGCAAGCGTGCGCGCCGCTCCATTTCGATGGTGGCAAGGCGCGTTTCGATACGTCCGGCGCCGGCGACCGCGAGGGCCAGGCAATGGGTGTTGTGACTGCCGCTCAGGCCGGAAATATCGAGGGCGCCGAGGATGGATCCGTCAAAGGGATCCCGGATGACGCTGGCGGAACAGGTCCAGCGTTTGACGCCCTCGCAAAAATGTTCCGCGGCGCAGATCTGGATGGGCTGTCCGGAAGCCAGAGCCGTGCCGATCGCATTCGTGCCGCTAGCGTTTTCGTCCCAGAGCGCGCCCGGAACCAGTTTGACGTCGTGACCTTCGAATTTGGCGCCGGGATCGCCTTCGACCGAGAGGATCACGCCCTTCGGATCGGTCAGGATCATCATCGTGCCCGACTCGGAAAGAAAATCCCGCGCATGAGCCATGACCGGCTTCGCCGCCTCGATCAGGTCGCGATGCCGCCCCTGGAGCGAATGCAGCCCGTCTTCGTCGACTACGACCGGCGCCGAACATTGGACCGGACTCACACCCGTATCGAGGCAACGGCGCCATGAATCCTCGACCATTCGGCGAACGGCGTTATCGGGCAAGTCATCGCCGGACAGAAATTTTTCCCAGGCGACCATAATCGCCCGCTCGCCGCCGATATCCAGTCGGCGGCCTGCTAGGTCGCGAGTCATATCGCCTTCCTCCCGTATTTTTTCTTATGCTTCTTGATTTTGTCGTAGTTTATCGCGGCTTTCGACGCCCGCAAAGTAAGCCGATTGCGTTTGCTTGCGGATTGGCTTCCGGCGGCGCGGTCCTTTCGCTTCCTTGCTCGCAAGCGCCTTCTTCGCCTTGCCTCATTTCCAGAATGGCCGCCGCGATGGCGCCCTTGGCGCAAATGGCAAACCGGTCCCCGATTCTGAACGCAATTAGTGTGCCAGAACAGAATCGTCTTGATCTTGAATGATTTTTTTTGAATTGCGTTCGGAAATCGAACGGAGCGAACGGCCGGTTTCCGGACGCTGGTTTTTTCGCGGCCGATCGCCAAACGAGGACCGCCCGCGACCGGAATCCAGACGCCGCATCCGTCCATCGCGGACGCGAAGTTTGGCGCTGCGGAAATTAATCTAATGTAAATTCAATGAGGTACGAGACTGCGCCACTTGGCGCGGCGCTTGCCCCCGGCCGTCAACGTCTTCAGGCTCGGACGACGCATTTCATTCGTCGCGCCCGAGGCGTTTGCCGCAACGGGGGTCGTCCATGGGCGTGACGCTTTTAAAAATGGCTTTCGCCATGGCGGCGATCTATTTCGCCTGCGATTATTTCACCAATGGCGTCGAATGGCTCGGGCGTCGGCTCCGGCTCTCCCAAACGGCGACGGGATCGCTGCTCGCGGCATTCGGGACTGCCCTGCCTGAAAGCGTCGTGACCTTGAGCGCCGCAGCCTTTGGTTCGGGGCAGACACAGAAAGACATCGGCGTCGGCGCGGCCATAGGCGGGCCGCTGGCGCTGAGCACGATCGGTTATGGCGTGATCGCGGTTCTGGCGCTGCGCGACTCGTTGCGCGCACGGAGCGGATCGGGCGGCGTCCTCTCGCTTCAATGGCTGTTGCGAGACCAAGCCTGGTTCCTGCTTCTATTCGCGGCCGCAACCATGCTCGGCATGGTCGAGCTGAATGGAAAATTCCTGTTTGGCCTTCTCTTCATCGCGGCATTCGTGATTTACGCGCTTCGTGAACTTAGCGCGAGTTCCCAGGCGCATGAGCTGTCGGAGCTGGCCGTTCTCGCGATTCGCCCAGATGATCCCGAACCCAAGGAGGCCTGGATCTGGCTTCAACTCGGCCTGTCCTTGTCAGTCATTTTCGTCGCATCGCGAGCTTTCGTGGGGGAATTGGAACTTGTCGGGACGGCCTTGGGACTCGCGCCGCAGGTCACGGCTCTGCTGATCAGTCCGATTGCGACCGAAATGCCGGAAACGATCAATTCGATGTTCTGGGTCCGTCAAGGCAAGATCGCATTGGCTTTGGCCAATATCAGCGGCGCGATGATGATCCAGGCCACCATTCCTGCAGCCTTCGGCATGATCTTCACCCCTTGGCTTTTCGAGGCGCCAATTATCGTCGCCGCTTCTGTCACCTTGTTGGCGACGGCGGCGGCTTTCTCCTTCATCTACACGCGCGAGGCAGTCTGGGCCGGGTGAACTTTTTCCGTTTGGTGGCGCCTCCATTGGTTGGGACGTCGTTTGCCGTCGCCGTGTAGCGTCGATACTCAAATGGGAGGAGCTTTATCGAACGGGCAATAGGCTACGCGCGGCCCGTTGGGCCATTGTGGCCGTCCCAATCGAATGTCGGACCCTCCAAGTCCTCCTGCGCTGGGGCGACGGCTGCTTTCCTTCTTGAAGCGAGCCTCCGGTCTGTTACCGCTTTCCGGTCAAAGTCGTCATTCCCAGTCATGCCGACGGGCAGCGTTCGGCTCGAAGGCG
The DNA here is from genome assembly GCA_021780435.1 of Pseudomonadota bacterium. Classification (GTDB taxonomy): domain Bacteria; phylum Pseudomonadota; class Alphaproteobacteria; order Rhizobiales; family Beijerinckiaceae; genus Rhodoblastus. The sequence continues at coordinate 5,779 of JAJXYV010000138.1, read as the reverse complement.
CCGTTCCCGCCGCTGCCGGCGGCTGGCTCGTGCCGACCGAAACGAGATGGCCGGCTGGCTGTTCGAGCGCTCCCACAAGAGCAGGAAACGCTCATTCCGCTGATCGTGAAGCCTCATGTTGCGCCGACAAGGCCTGACAGGCGTCAAGTGAGCAATCAGGCAGCGGGGAAAGGCGCTTGCCCTCGCCAAATTTCGTCGAAATTTTTCACCGCCGCGCTAATATTGAAGCGTGGAGCCAAGCGCGAACAAGAACGTTTCAGAAGTTTCGTCGGACGATCCGTCGCCGGAACATGCGCTTGTTGCGGTCATCAGCGAATTCGTCCGGGAGCTTCACCCTCGGCGCGCGAAAACAGTTCCCGCTGCGCTCTCGACCCGACTCGCCGAGGACCTCGGCATTGACAGCCTTGGCCGCACCGAGCTGATCTTACGGATTGAACGCGCCTTTCGGCTCCGGCTCCCCGTCGCCGCGGTCGCCGAGGCCGAAACCATTGGCGATCTCCTCCGGGCGCTTGGCGAGGCGCGGAAAGGACAGGAACCGGGCGCCGATCGGCTTGGTCGTTCTCCTCCTCATGCGTTGCCGGAGGTTTCGGCCGCCGAAGAGGCGGCGACGCTGCTCGATGTTCTCGACTGGCACGTGCGGCGGCATCCTGACCGGCCGCAACTGACCCTGTTGCAGGACGACGTGACGGCGCTCGGCGTCCTGACCTATGGCGAACTGGCCGTGGAGGCAAGGAAAGTCGCTTATGGACTCGTCGCGCGAGACGTCGCGCCCGGCGACCGCATTGGCGTGATGCTGCCCACAAGCCTGGACTTTTTCAAAGTATTTTTCGGCATTCTGTACGCGGGAGCGGTTCCGGTCCCGATCTATCCGCCGGCGCGGCCGTCGCAGATTGAAGACCACCTGCGGCGACAGGCTCGGATCCTGGGCAACGCCGGAACCCGCATCCTGGTGACCGTGCCCGAGGCGCTGAAATTGGGCGTCCTGCTGCGGTCGCTGGTCGAAGACCTCGCGTCGATCGAAAGCGTCTCGAGCTTGACCGAAGGCGCCGCCGACGTCTCGTTGCCGTCGCTTCGCGACCCGGCGGCGACGGCCTTCCTCCAATATACGTCGGGCAGCACGGGGGACCCCAAAGGCGTCGTGCTGAGCCACGCCAATCTGCTCGCCAATATACGCGCCATGGGTCGCGCCATGGAGGCGAGTTCGGCCGATATTTTCGTCAGCTGGCTGCCGCTTTATCACGACATGGGATTGATCGGCGCGTGGCTGGGCTGCCTCTATTTCGCCGCCCCGCTCTATGTGCTCTCGCCTACGAGTTTTTTGGCGCGGCCGGAGTGCTGGTTGTGGGCGATCCATCGGTATCGCGCCACTTTGTCGGCCTCGCCGAATTTCGGTTTCGAACTCTGCCTCGACAAGATCGACCTGTCCGCCTTGCGCGGGCTCGATCTTAGCTCATTGCGCATGGTCGCCAACGGCGCCGAGCCGGTCGGCGCCGCGACAGTGAGGCGCTTTGCGGAAAAATTCTCGCCATTCGGATTTCGCGCAAACGCACTGGCTCCGGTGTATGGGCTTGCCGAGAATTCCGTGGGCCTCGCTTTTCCCCCTCCCGGCCGGGGACCGCTCATTGATTGCGTAGACCGCGAAACGCTGAGCCGTCACGGCGTCGCCGAGCCGTGTAAGCCAAACGATCTCCATCCTCTCGAAATCGTCGCCTGCGGCCGCCCCCTGCCGGATCACGAAATCCGCGTCGTCGATGACCTCGGCCTCGAACTCGGCGAGAGGCGGGAAGGACGGATCGAATTCCGTGGGCCGTCCGCGACGTCCGGATATTTCCGCAATGAGGCGAAGACGCGGGAGCTTTTTCGAGGCGGTTGGCTCGACACCGGGGATTGCGGCTACATGGCCGGCGGCGACATTTACATAACGGGCCGCATGAAAGACATCATCATCCGCGCAGGACGTCATATCTTCCCTCAGGAAATCGAGGAAGCCGTCGCGGCTGTCCGAGGAATTCGAAAAGGCTGCGTCGCGGCGTTCGGAATAGCGGACGCCGCTTCGGGCGTTGAACGGATCGTCGTTCTGGCGGAGACCCGCGAAGTAGAGCCGACGGCGCGCGTGGATCTCGAAGCGCGCGCCGGGGAAGCCGCCGCCGCCATCGCGGGCGCGCCGCCCGATGAAATCATTTTGGCGGCGCCGCACACGATTCCCAAAACCTCGAGCGGCAAAATCCGGCGGAGCGCGGCAAAAGCCCTCTTCTTGACGCGGCGCATCGGCGGGCGGCCGCCAAGCGTCTGGCGGCAGTTTTTGCGCCTTTCCGTCGCCAGCGCCGGTCCGCGGGCGCGGAAGCTTTTGAAAATTCTCGGTGAAACGGCTTACGCATTCTGGTGGTGGATCGTTGTCGCGGCCAGCTATCTCCTCGCGTGGTTTGCTGTCATGGCGCTGCCGCGTCTGGAGTGGCGATGGCGCGCGGCGCGTTCGATCGCGCGCGGCGCTCTGCGGGCGCTGAACGTCCCGGTCGCCGTCACGGGCGTCGAGCGCATTCCGCAATCCAATGCGATGCTCGCCTTCAACCATTCGAGTTACATGGATGTGGTCGTCCTCGCAGCCACCCTGCCTGGGACGCCGGCTTTCGTCGCCAAAAAGGACCTGGCCCGGCAGCTTTTCGCCGGCCCGTTCACGCGTCGCCTGGGCGCCTTGTTCGTTGCCCGGGATGACGTCAGCGAGAGCGTCGCCGACGCGAATGCGCTGGTCGCCGCCGCCCGGGACGGGCGCGTCATCGTATTTTTCCCCGAGGGGACGTTCACGAGGAGGGCGGCGCTCTCCGAGTTCTATCTCGGCGCGTTCCAGGTGGCGACCGAGGCGCGCATTCCCATATTGCCTGGCGTTCTGCGCGGAACGCGGTCAATTCTGCGCGGCGAGCAATGGTTCCCGCGATGGTCGCCGGTCAGCGTCGAAATCGGAGACGCCGTCGAACCGGCCGGCGCCGGCTTCGCCGCAATGGTCGAAATGCGCGACAAGGTGCGCCGGGCGATTTTGACGAAATGTGGAGAACCCGACCTCGGCGAATTGGTGAAGCTCTCGCGTTTCGGGCCGGCGCGGTGAGCGATCCAGCGACGGGGTCGCGATCTGTTTTTGCGGTCACGGAAGCCTCGAAGGACGGCGCATGCTCGAAGAATGAGGGATTGGGCCTTGGGCCGATGGCCCAGAGAAATTTCGAGGGTTTGACGGGCAAACCGTAAACTGTTTTCGGTTTTCATGCGGCTGCATCGGCGACCTGGATCCTGACACCCTGGCGACGAACAATGCCGACCGGCCTGGTTTCGCGGGCGAGCGTCAAGCGTTTGTTTCTCGGACTGGCGGAGCCACGAAAGTCGACGGGCTCGCTTTCGTGAGCGAGCGGATTGCCCGATCAGGGGAGGGACGACATGCGGATCGGCGCGCCCAAGGAAATCAAGGATCACGAATATCGCGTGGGGCTCACGCCTTCATCGGTTGCCGAACTGGTCCGAGGCGGGCACGAAATCCTGGTGGAGCGAAACGCCGGCGTCGGCGCCGGCTTCGAGGACAGCGTCTACCAAGCGGCGGGCGCTTCGATTGTCGAGGGACCAGATCCAATCTTCGAGCGCGCCGAGCTCATCGTCAAGGTCAAGGAGCCGCTGCCCCTCGAGAGACAAAAACTCAGGCCGGATCAGGTGCTTTTCACTTATTTGCACCTCGCGCCGAATCCGGAGCTGACGCGGGATCTCGTCGCCAGCGGCGCGCATTGCATCGCCTATGAAACCGTCACCTCGCCGAGCGGCGGGCTTCCGCTCCTGACGCCGATGTCCGAGGTCGCCGGCAGACTTGCTCCCCAGATCGGCGCGCATTTCCTTGAAAAGCAGACGGGCGGCCGCGGCGTGCTCCTTTCAGGCGTCCCGGGCGTTCCCGCCGCGGAGGTAGTGGTTCTTGGCGCAGGCGTCGTCGGAAGCCATGCGGCGGCCATCGCATTGGGGATGGGCGCCAATGTCATTGTCGCCGATCGCAATCCGGAAGCGCTTCGCCGGCTCGATTTCAAATTTGGCAGCGCCGTACGGACCGTCTTTTCCACGAATACGGCTGTGCGGGAAATATTGAAACGCGCCGATCTTCTGATCGGCGCCGTTCTCCTGCCAGGAGCTCGCACGCCGATTGTTGTCACCCTGGACATGCTGCCTGCGATGAAGCCGGGCGCAGTGATCGTGGACGTCGCTATCGACCAGGGCGGCTGCTGCGAAAGTTCGCGTCCGACGTCGCATTCGGATCCGGTCTATGTCCGCGAAGGGATCGTGCATTATTGCGTCACCAATATGCCGGGCGTGGCGCCGCGAACGTCAACCTTCGCGCTCAACAATGCGACACTCCCCTTCATCCACGCGATCGCGGACAAGGGCTGGCGCCAGGCTCTGCGCGAGGACGAACATCTGCGCGCCGGTCTCCAGATTTCCGGAGGGAAGGTGACGTCCGCGCCGGTGGCGAAGGCGCAAGGGCGCGCCTACCTGCCTGTCGAGTCCTTGTTGAGACTTTGAGTCGACGGCGCTCAACCGCTGACGCGGACCTGCGACGTCAGGCCGGGCTATCCGCTCAGCCAATCCGGCCCTTTCGTCAGCCGTGATGGCCGCCGTCAACTTGTTGCAGGATTGCCGAGCGTCGTCCGCGACGTTCCGGCGTGACGGGTTGCCGATCAACGCGTCCGGCGCGGAAATCTGTTGCCGATCTGGCCCTGCGAGGACCGTGAACCGCGGCGGCAGTCGCAGGTATCGCCTCTTCGTCGGCGACTTTCGCTTTCTGGTCGACTATCTGGACCATTCGCTTTGACGCTGGTAATGGCGCGCTATTCCCGCCGACGCCGCGCTCGCCACGGACGTTGAGGCGTTCATGGGCTTTCAGGGCAACGGCGCGCTCCTCGCCATGAGAGGACGATGTTTCGCCACAAAAAGAAATCCCGGCCAGGCCGGGATTTCATGATGCGAAGCTGAGACGGCTGGGGAGGAGGAGGCAGCCGCCGCAGCCCAGCATCAATTGGGAGCGCGCGGAGTTAACTCACCAGACATAAGCGAATTTCAGATAGGCGCCGTTCGTCCCAACTGTGTTGTACCCCTGAACGTCACGCGAATATCGTACCGTGAGGGACGCGGCGTCCGAGAAGTGAGCCATGACGCCGACGCCCAGGGCCGTCTCAGCGCTGGGTAAAATGGCGACGCCGCCGCCATTTGCATAATTGGCGGCGGTCGTTGTCTGCCAATCGAAGGCGACGAAGGGCTCCCAGAATGTTGTCGGCTTCCAGCCCAGACGCAAATTGGCGAAGATGGTCGTGCCTTCGTTAATGCGAGGCGTCCCGGGCGCGGTTTGAATCGAGCGGAAAACGGCGCCGGCGTCGCCGGTAAAGCTCATCAGCGTCGACTGCCAGTCGAAGAAAATCGTCGAATAATTCGCCCAATAATGATTGCTGACTTCGGAGTTGCCGATCGGAAACTGCACGAAGCTCTGGACGCCGAATGTGCTGTTCGAATTGGGCTTGATCCAGGCCGCCGGGCCCGTCAAAGGATCGCCGACGCCGCCGATGCTGTTCCCGGGCAGGGTCACGAGCACTTCGGGCACGATGACCTCATAGGCGAGGCCGACGTTCGGCAAACCGTCGAAGGTAAAGAAGCGGACATATTTGGACAGGCCGACGTAAAGATTACTGTTGGTCGTGGAATAAAGGCCGCCGCCAGGGCTCCAAGCCTGCGCCTGGCTATTGTATTCCCCATATTGGACGAAGAC
>JAJXYV010000160.1 GCA_021780435.1 Pseudomonadota bacterium | reverse complement strand
TATCAAATGCTTGGGTCGCGCTTACGACTCCGCGTCCTGGTCATGGCCGATTTTCGGCAAGGCGCGACGCCACTTCGGGCGGCCTCTTGGTGTCAATCCACAGGGCGGCGATTCGACCTCAAAACGGCGGCGCGATCGTTTCGGTCGCGGCGAACAGGGCGAACGCCGCCCCGTTCAGCCCCGGTCGTCGGGCAGGATCGGCATGGGCAGGATCGAGACGCCGTCCTCGATGAGGGCGCGGGCTTCTTCCGGCGAGGCTTGGCCGCGAATGGGCCGTTCGGGCGCTTCGCCGTCGTGGATTCGGCGCGCCTCCCGCGGAAATTGCTCGCCGACATCATCCGTCGCGGCGATGATTTTCGCGTGCAGCTCCTGCGCCAGGGCGCGCAATTCACGGTCGCCTTCGCCGATCAGAGCGACATTCTGTTTTCCGGCCGGCGTCTGCTGTTTTCCGGCTGGCTCTTGGCCGGGGGCGGCCGCCGAGGCGCGGTCCGCGCGCGCGACCGCCGGAGCCATCACCGCCTTGCTGACCTTCGCGGCATTGCAATGGGGGCAGGAAACGAGATTGTTCTCGATCTGGAAGTCATAGGAATCGTTGCTGGCGAACCAGCTTTCGAAACCATGGCCATTTTCACAGACGAGGGCGAAGCGGATCATGGCGCGCCTCAAACTGCCAGCAGCGGGTCGAGCTGGCCGTCGAAATCCAGTTCGTAAAGGTCGTCGCAACCGCCGACGTGGCGCTCGTCGATGAAAATCTGCGGAACCGTGGTGCGCCCGTTGGCGCGCGCGATCATTTCGGGACGCCGCGACGGGTCGATATCCACCCGGATCTCATCGAACTTGACGCCCTTCTTGCTCAACAGCGCCTTGGCGCGAATGCAGTAGGGGCAGGTCGCCGTGGTATAGATCTCGATCTTCTTCATGGGCTCCTTCTAAATCGCCCGCCGCGCGCGGGCAAGGGAGCCGTCACGATTCGGCCACGACCCGCGCGAAAACCAGAGCGTCGACCTGATTCGCGCCGGCGCGCCGGAGGACGCGGGCCGCAGCATTGAGCGTTGCGCCGGAGGTCATGACGTCGTCGACCAGAACGATCCTGCGCCCCTTGACGTCGATCCGCCGCGCCTCGGGCGCGGCGAAGGCGCCTTGTATGTTCTGCGCGCGCAGCCGGCGCGTTAGGCCGACCTGCGGCGGCGTCGGCTTGACGCGGATCAGAAGTTCGGTCGCGACCGGGACGGCGGAGGCTTTGGCGATGGCCCGGGCGAGCGCCGCCGACTGGTTGAAGCGCCGCCGGGCGAGGCGCGTCCAGTGCAGGGGGATGGGAACCAGCAGGTCGGCCTCGCCGAGCAATTCCTCGCCGGCGCGCGCCATCCAGAGGCCCATCGGGCCGGCGAGTTCGTCGCGGTCGCCATATTTCAGGCGATGCACGAGCTGGCGCGCGGGTCCTTCCTCGTAACGCGCCACGGCGCGGGCGCGTTGGAAGACAGGCGGGTCGGCGAGCGCGGCCGGCGAGATCGTCCGGCCATTCGCGCCCGCCGAGAAATCCGCCTCGAACGGCGTTCCGAGCCGCTCGCAATAGGGGCGCTCGATGAAGCGCATGGCGCTCCAGCAGTCCGGGCAGAGGCCGCCATGCCGCGACACCGCACGGCGGCAGGCGAGGCAGGCGGGCGGATAGAGCAGGTCGAGCGCCATCCCGCCCGCCTTCCTCAGGGCGAGCGCGCCATCCTTCAGCCAGGAGGGCGCCGCGAAGGGCGCGAGAGGAATCCGGAGCATGACCTTAACCTAGCGCGTATCCGAGGCGCGCGCGACTTTGACGCGGGCGGCGGGGCGGCGCATAAGGAGCCCGTGTCGAACCCGCCGCTCATCTTCGATCGCGCCTTGTGGCGCAAACGTCTCGCGCGCGCCCTGCGCCGCGAAAACCACTGCGACTTCCTCGCTGAGCGCGTCGCCGAGGATCTCGTCTTCCGCCTTGCGCCGATCAGCCGCGCCTTTCCGCGGGCGCTCGACCTCGGCTCGCCCCATCCGGCCATCGGACGGGCGCTGGCTGCGTCCGGGCGGCTGGTGACGCGCGCAGCGCCCCATGTTTCCGCGCTTGGCGCGTCGACGCCGGCGCTCGTCGCCGACGAGGAGGCGCTGCCGTTCGCGCCGCAGAGTTTCGACCTGGTCGTCAGCGCGCTCAGCCTGCAATTCGCCAATGACCTCCCAGGCGTCTTCGCCCAGGTTCGCCGCATCCTCGCGCCCGACGGCCTGTTCGTTGCCGCGTTGCTGGGCGGGCAGACGCTGGCTGAACTGCGCCTTTGCCTCGCCCAGGCCCAGGAGGAGATCGAGGGCGGGGCCAGCCCGCGGGTCGCGCCTTTCGCGGATTTGCGCGACCTCGGCGGCCTGTTGCAGCGCGCCGGCCTCGCGCTGCCGGTGACCGATTGCGACGCCTTCACCGTGCGTTACGCCAATGTCTTCGACCTGATGCGCGATCTGCGGGCCATGGGCGCGACCAATGTGCTCGTCGCGGGCGCCCGCCGGCCCCTGCGCCGGGACGTCGCTTTGCGCGCCGCCGCGATTTATGGCGAAAAATATTCCGACGCCGACGGGCGGGTCCGCGCGACCTTCGAAATCGTCTGGGCCTCGGGCTGGGCGCCGCACGAGAGCCAGCAGAAGCCGCTTGCCCCCGGTTCGGCGCTGACGCCGCTCAGCGCCGTGCTGGGCGACAAGAGCGGGAAGGCTTAAGCTTTTTTCGGCGCTGTCGCGCCGAGCGCCGCGATGAGCGCGATCGCGCCGGAAACCGGCACGTTCCAGCCCGCCATCGACAGGCCGAGGATGCGGAGCGCGGCTTCGTCGCAGCGCACGACATGGACCGATTCGAGCTGGGCGCGGAACGCCGCCATCGAGGTTGGCGCGGCGAAAGCGCCGGTGCAGCCGGCGGGGCCGGGCCAGATTTTCCATTCGACCCCTGCGTGATAAGCGGCCAGGACCGCGCCGGCGACAAAACCGGCGGCGATGAGGCCGAGCACGATCCGCGCGGCGAGCGGCGGCGCGTTCCGGGCCAGAAAAATGGCGGCGGCGCCAAGCGGCAGCGCCGCATAGAAGGGATAGCGCTGCAGCAGGCACAATTCGCAAGGCTGGAAGCCAAGCGCCTGGATGGTCCAGGCGCTGGCGAGCGAAACAACGGAGGCCGCGAGCACGATCGCCGTGGCGGCAAGAGGCTGCAAGGCGACGCGAAGGCGGGCGAAGGAGGTCATGACGTCACACCAGATGGGCTGCTGTCCAGAAGCCGAAGACGATGATGGCCAGAAGGATCATGACGAACCAGGCGAAATGCTTGTCGAGCCAGACCCGCATCTGGTCGCCGAAATGGTTCATCGCCGCCGCCACCAGAAAGAAGCGCGCCCCGCGGGTGATCGCCGCCAGCAGGACGAACAGCGGCAGATTGTAGCCGAGCAGGCCGCTGACGATCGTCACGAGCTTGAAGGGGATCGGCGTGAGACCCTTCACGAGGATGAAGGCCCAGCCCCAGTGCGCGTAGAATTCACGCAAGGTTTCGATGCGCGCGCCATAGCCGTAGAGCTTGATGATATATTGGCCGAGCGTGTCGTAAAGCAGGGCGCCGATCGCATAGCCCAGCACGCCGCCCGTCACCGAGGCGATCGTGCAGACGGCCGCATAGAACCAAGCCTTCTGCGGCTTGGCCAGCGACATGGGAAGCAGGATCAGGTCCGGCGGCAGCGGAAAGAAGGAGCTTTCGGCAAAGGCGATGCCGGCGAGCGCCAGAGTCGAATGCCGGCTCTCCGCCAGCGACAGCGTCCAGTCGTAAAGCTTTTTGAACATCAGGATCCGATCTGCTCCGGGCGCGTGCTTGGTACACCTTCGCGCGGAGGCGGCCAAGGCGTCGTCGCCTTTTCATCGCGCAAAAATGGCGGAAGCCGGGCGGCGGCGATTGACGGCGCCGCTTTGCGCGCTATAGTCCGCGCCGCTTGAGGGCTTTTCGCTCCCAAAAGCCCCTGTGGCGGAATTGGTAGACGCGCTCGACTCAAAATCGAGTTCCGCAAGGAGTGCTGGTTCGATCCCGGCCAGGGGCACCA
>JAJXYV010000111.1 GCA_021780435.1 Pseudomonadota bacterium | reverse complement strand
CTGGCCGCAGGACGGCGCGCCGCCCGCGCCCTCCGCGCCCGCCTTCTTCGACGGGCCCTTCGACCGGACGCATTGGCGCGACGCGCTCGCCGCCTTGACGGCGTTAAAATGAGGTTTCGACCCCGCCCGATTTTTTGGCGATGCGGCGAAACGCTGAGCGCATATTTGCACAAAAACACGCCTGTGACTTTTTTATAGGCATATTGAGAAAACGAATAAAATAATTTAATTACAAATAGTTGACGATAAATCTGCGAACTGGCGCCGAACTTGCCAAAGGTAGTCAGGTCAACGACGACCCCGATCATCGGTTCGCTGAAGCCAAAGGCGGCTTCCGCGTGAGGCTGACCGGCGCCTGATTTCAGCGCCGGCCGAGCGGGCGTCGTCGCGCACTCTCTCCCAACCAGCCTCGCCAGCGAATCCATGCGTCGGAGCCGTCCATGCTGAAGGGTCCGCAATGGGACAGATTGAGAAATTCCCCGAGCCGCAACGGCTCGTCGTGATCGGCAATGGCATGGCCGCCGGCCGCGCCATGGAAGAGCTTTTCGCGCGCAAACATGCGCCGATGCAGGTCACCGTCTTCGGCGCCGAGCCGAGGGTCAATTACAACCGCATCATGCTCTCGCCGGTGCTGTCGGGCGAAAAGGCTTTCGAAGACATCATCATCCACGACAAGGCGTGGTACGCCAAACATGGCGTCGAGTTGCGCTCCGGCCAGGCCATCGTCGCGATCGACCGCGCGGCGAAGACGGTCGAGACGGCCTCAGGCGACGTGGTCCCCTATGACAAGCTGGTCGTCGCCACCGGTTCGCTGCCTTTCATCATTCCGGTTCCTGGCGCCAATCTCGAAGGCGTCGTCACCTTCCGCGACCTCGATGATGTGCAGAAGATGCATCGAGCCGCTGGAAAGGGCGGCGCGGCAGTGGTCATCGGCGGCGGCCTGCTCGGCCTCGAAGCGGCGGCGGGCCTTGCGCTCAAGGGCATGAAGGTTTCGGTCGTCCATCTGATGCCGACCCTGATGGAGCGCCAGCTCGACCCGAACGCCGGCTATCTGCTCGAAAAGGCGATTTCCGCGCGGGGAATCGATGTCTACACCAGGGCCAATACCGAGGCGATCATCGGCGACACGCATGTCACCGGCGTCAGGCTCAAGGACGGCACGCTCATCCCCGCCGATCTGGTGGTGATGGCGGTCGGCATCCGCCCGCACGCCGCGCTCGGCAAGGCGGCGGGCCTCGAATGCAATCGCGGCGTGATCGTCGACGATCTGATGCGCACGAGCGATCCCGACATCTATGCGGTCGGCGAATGCGTCGAGCATCGCGGCCAATGCTATGGCCTTGTGGCCCCGCTCTACGACATGGCCAGGGTGCTCGCGAGCGAACTCGCGGGCGAGGCGCCCGCGGGCTTCGTTCCGGCAGTCACCTCGACCAAGCTGAAGGTCACCGGCATCGACCTGTTCTCGGCGGGCGATTTTTCCGACGACGACGAGAACAACGAGGTCGTGCTGCGCGATCCCTCGCGCGGCGTCTACAAGCGCGTCATCTTGCGCGACAATCGGATCGTCGGCGCGGTGCTCTATGGCGACACCGAAGACGGCGCCTGGTATTTCGACCTGCTGAAAAAGGCTGAGGACGTTTCCGCGATCCGCGACACGCTGATCTTCGGCCAGGCCTATCAGGGAGGGTCCCCGCTGGACCCTACGGCGGCCGTTGCAGCCTTGCCGGATGATGCGGAAATCTGCGGCTGCAACGGCGTGTGCAAGGGAGCGATCGTTTCGGCGATCACCGAGGGCGGCCTCACGACGCTCGAGGACGTGCGGGCGAAGACGAAGGCTTCCGCCTCCTGCGGCCAGTGCTCCGGCAAGGTCGAACAGCTGCTGGCGGCGACGCTCGGCGACACCTACGAGAAATCCGGTCGCAAGCCGATGTGCAAATGCACCGACCTGACGCACGAGGAAGTGCGCGGCCTCATCAAGTCGAAAAAGCTCAAGTCGCTGCCGGCGGTGATGCAGGAGCTTGGGTGGAAAAGCTCCGGCGGCTGCCCATCGTGCCAGCCGGCGCTGAATTATTATCTCGTCTGCGACTGGCCGGGAGAATATGCCGACGATTATCAGGCGCGTTTCATCAATGAGCGCGTCCACGCCAATATCCAGAAGGACGGCACCTTCTCGGTCGTGCCGCGCATGTGGGGCGGGGTGACCACGCCCGACGAATTGCGCGCCATCGCCGATGTCGCCGACCGCTTCAACATTCCGATGGTCAAGGTGACCGGCGGCCAGCGCATCGACCTGCTGGGAATTCGCAAGCAGGACCTGCCCGCCGTCTGGGCGCAGCTCAACGCCGCCGGCATGCTCTCGGGCTTCGCCTACGCCAAAGGCCTGCGCACGGTGAAGACCTGCGTCGGCGCGGAATTCTGCCGCTTCGGCACGCAGGACTCCACCGGGCTTGGGATCAAGCTCGAAAAGCTGATGTGCGGCTCGTGGACGCCGGCAAAAGTGAAGCTCGCCGTTTCCGGCTGCCCGCGCAATTGCGCCGAGGCGACGGTCAAGGACATCGGCGTGATCTGCGTCGACTCCGGCTACGACATCCATGTCGCCGGAGCCGCGGGCCTGCATGTGCGCGCTACCGACGTGCTCGGCCATGTCGGCACGGAGGAAGAGGCGCTCGAATATTGCGCCGCCATCCTGCAGATGTATCGCGAGGAGGCCGCCTATCTCGACCGGCTCTACAAATGGGTCGACAGGATTGGGCTCGAGCGTCTGCGCGCCGTCATTTTCGACGACGCCGAGGCGCGCAAGGCGCTCTACGAACGCTTCCTCGTCTCGCAGCGCTTCGCGCGCCGCGATCCCTGGGCCGAGCGCGTCGCGGGCAAGCATCTTCACGAATTCATGCCGCTTGCGGTGCTGTCGCCCATCACGCGGGTAGCCGCCGAATGATCTCTCGCGAGGAACCTCCCATGCAGGAAAACAACGAATTCTGGTTCGATTGCGGACCGGTCAACGCCATTCCGCTGCGCGGCGCGCGCACCGTGCGCACGCCCCGGCGCGAGATCGCGGTGTTCCGCACCGCGACCGACGAGATTTTCGCGCTCGAGAATAAGTGCCCGCACAAGGGCGGGCCTCTGGCCGAGGGCATCGTCCACGGCCGCAAGGTGGCGTGTCCGCTGCACAACTGGATCATCGATCTCGAAAGCGGCGGCGCCACCGGAGCCGATCAAGGCTGCGCGCGGAGGTTCCCGGTGAAGGTCGAACGCGGCCGCATCTACCTCGACATGGGCGTCGCCGCGCCGGCGTGACGTGAAACACCCTCTCCCCGCGCGCGGGGAGAGGGAATCGGAAGCGGAGACCGATCATCCAGATGACCCAGCCAACCTCCACCACCTGTCCCTATTGCGGCGTCGGTTGCGGCGTGCGCGCCGAGGTTTCTTCGGAAGGCGCGCGCATCGCCGGCGACAAGAGCCATCCGGCAAATTTCGGCCGGCTCTGCGTCAAGGGCTCGTCGCTCGCTCAGGTGCTGACGCTCGAAGAGCGCCTGCTTCACCCCCGGATCGGCGGCGCGCGCGCGAACTGGGACGAGGCCCTAGAAACTGTCGCGCGGACCTTCTCGCAAACCATCGCCGAACACGGGCGGGATTCGGTCGCCTTTTATGTCTCGGGCCAGTTGCTGACCGAGGATTATTACGTCGCCAACAAGCTGATGAAGGGCTTCATCGGCTCGGCCAATATCGACACCAATTCGCGCCTGTGCATGTCGTCCTCGGTCGCCGGCCACAAGCGCGCCTTCGGCTCGGATACGGTTCCCGGCTGCTACGAGGATCTCGAAGAGGCTGATCTCGTCGTCCTTGTCGGCTCCAATCTCGCCTGGTGCCATCCCATCCTCTTCCAGCGCCTCGCGGCGGCGCGGCAGAAGCGCGGCGGCCTGCCGCTCGTCGTCAATATCGACCCGCGCCGCACGGCGACGAGCGAGATCGCCGATCTGCATCTTTCGCTCGCGCCGGGCTCCGACGTCGCGCTCTTTCTCGGCTTGCTGCGCGAACTGGATCGCGTCGGCCGGCGCGCGAAAGGTTTCGTCGGCGATCACACCAATGGCGTCGCGGAGGCGCTTGCCGTCGCGCGGCCCTGGACGCTGGCGAAGGTCTCGGCGGAGACCGGCCTCGCGACGCATGATCTGCAAAAATTCTACGACCTCGTGATCGCCAACGAAAAGACGGTCACGGTCTATTCGCAAGGCGTCAACCAATCCTCGGCCGGGACGGACAAGGTCAATGCGATCATCAATACGCATCTGCTGACGGGGCGCATCGGCAAGGCGGGCTGCGGGCCGTTCTCGGTCACTGGGCAGCCTAACGCCATGGGCGGGCGCGAGGTCGGCGGCCTCGCCAACATGCTCGCGGCCCATATGGATCTGGACGATCCCGCCCATCGCGCGCTGGTGCGCAATTTCTGGGGCGCCCCGAGACTCCCGATGCAGGCGGGCCTCAAGGCGGTGGACCTGTTCCGGGCGATCGACGATGGCCGCGTCAAGGCCGTCTGGATCATGGCCACCAATCCGGTCGACAGCCTGCCCGACGCCGATTCCGTCCGCGCCGCCCTGAAGAAATGCCCCTTCGTCGTTGTCTCCGACGTCGCCGAAAAGACCGACACGGCGGCGCTCGCCCACGTCCTGCTGCCGGCGCTCGCCTGGGGCGAGAAGGACGGGACGGTGACCAATTCCGAGCGCCGCATTTCGCGCCAGCGCGCCTTGCGCAAAGCGCCCGGCGAGGCGCGCGCGGATTGGGACATCATCTGCGACGTGGCGCGGCGCATGGGCTTCGGCGAAGCCTTCGCCTATGACGGCGCGGCCGCGATTTTTCGCGAGCACGCCGCGCTTTCGGGCGCGCAGAACGATGGCGCGCGCGATTTCGATATTTCCGCCTGCGCCGGTCTCGCGGATGCGGACTATGACGCTCTCGCGCCGTTCCAATGGCCGTGGCGGGCTGGCGAGCCGCGATCCGGCGCGCCCAGGCGGTTCTTCACCGACGGCCGTTTCTTCACGGCGGATGGCCGCGCGCGTTTTGTCGCGACGCCCTTCCGCGGTTTGGCGCACAAGGCGGGGCAGGGCGAATTCGTTCTCAACACCGGCCGCGTGCGCGACCAGTGGCACACGATGACGCGGACGGGCCGCGCCCAGCAATTGTCGCAACATATCGCCGAGCCTTTCGCCGAGCTCAATCCGCTTGACGCCGCGATGTTCGGCGTGGAGCACGCCGGGCTGGTGAAACTTTCCAATACGCGCGGCTCGGTCCTGCTCCGCGCCCAGATCACCGAGCGCCAGCGGCGCGGCAGCGTCTTTGCGCCGATCCACTGGACCGACCAGTTCGCTTCCGCGGCGCGCGTCGACGCACTGGTCGCGCCCGTTGTCGATGCAATGTCCGGCCAGCCGGAATCCAAGGGAACGGCGGTTCGGGTCGATCCGGTCGATCCGGCCTGGTTCGCCTTCGCGCTGACGCGCGAGACACCTGATCATTTCGATTGCGCCTATTGGGCGCGGGCGCGGATTTCGGGGGGCTGGCGCATCGAACTCGCGGGCCTCGACGAGGTCGCGGATTGGGATGACTTCGCGCGCCGGCTCTTCTGTCTCGACGCAGGGCAGGGCGAATTGACCGTTCTGTGCGACGCCCGCACCGCCGCCTATCGTTGCGTGGCGACCCGCGACGGAAAAGTTTCAGGCGCCTTGTTCGTCGCGCCGGGGCCGGTCGCCGTCGCGCGTTCCTGGGCTTGCGAGCAATTCGCGCAGGGCGAGGTCAATCCGCTGGCCCTGCTCGCGGGCCGCCCGCCGCGCGCCTGCCGCGACCCCGGCCGCAAGGTCTGCGTCTGCATGAATGTCGGCGCCAACACCATTCTCGACGCCATCGCCGCCAGCAACCTGAGCAGCGCCGACGCCATTTCAGCGGCGACCGGCGCCGGCGCCGGCTGCGGCTCGTGCAAGCCGGAAATCGAGCGGCTGCTTGGTCAGACTCGGCTGGCGGCGGCGCGATGACGAATGACAACAGAGGGTGAACGCATGAAACTGTCCGAGCTCAAACAATCCGGCCATTGGCCGACTCTGCTTTCCGCCTTCCTCTATTTCGACATCAGCTTCATGGCCTGGGTCTCGCTCGGCCCGCTCATGGTCTATATCGCCAAGGCGATGAACATTCCGGTCGAGCAGAAGCTGACGCTTGTCGCAATCCCGGTGCTTTCGGGCGCAATCCTGCGCATTCCGCTCGGCATTCTCGCCGACTCGATCGGCTCGAAGCTGACCGGCTCGATCGCCCAGTTCGTCATGGTCCTGGCCTGCCTTTACGCCTGGCTGTTCGGCCTCGCCGATCCGCAGCAGGTCGCGGTCTTCGGCGCCATCCTCGGACTTGGCGGCGCCTCCTTCGCCGTGGCCTTGCCGCAGGCGGGGCGCTGGTATCCACCGCACCTGCAAGGCGTGGTGATGGGCATTGCCGGCGCCGGCAACATGGGCGTCGTTCTCGACACGCTCTTCGCGCCAACCATCGCCGAACATTTCGGCTGGCAGGGCGTCTATGGCGCGCTGCTCGTTCCGATGGCGGCGATCCTCGCTTTCTATATCGTCGCCGTCCGGGACGCGCCCGGGTCGATCAAGCGCATCCCGCTGGCGAAATATGGCGAGTTGCTGTTCGATCCCGACAGCCGCTGGTTCATGTTCTTCTATTTCATCACCTTCGGCGGCTTCGTCGGCCTCGCCTCGGCCCTGCCGCTTTATTTCACGACCCAGTTCCACGCGACGCCGGTCGCCGCCGGCCTGATGGTGGCTCTGATCGTGTTCTTCGGCTCGACCTTCCGTCCGGTCGGCGGCGCCATCGCCGACCGCGTCGGCGGCGTCAAGTCGCTGACCGTCATGTTCCTGGTCGTCGCCGCCTGCTATTTCACCGTGTCGCAACTGCCCGAAGGCCCGGCGCCGCAGGGCGCAGCCGGCTGGACTCTGACTGAGTTGCCGATGATCGGCTGGGTCGCCGTGCTCCTGTTCTCGCTCGGCACGCTCTGCCTCGGCATGGGCAATGGCGCGGTGTTCCAGTTGCTGCCGCAGCGCTTCCGCAATGAGGTCGGCGTCATGACCGGCCTTGTCGGCTTCGCGGGCGGGCTCGGCGGCTTCTTCCTCGCCAAGGCGCTGGCGACCTCCAAGGGCATGACCGGCGGTTTCATGGCTGGGTTCCTGTTCTTCGGTTGCCTCGCCCTGCTCGGCGTCGCCGGCCTGACTTTCGTCAAGCACCGCTGGCGCACCACCTGGGGCGCGGTTTCCGGCGCCCGGATCTGAGGCGAAAGGGCGGGGCGCCTTGCGCGCCTCGCCCATCCTGCTACCTCTGTTGCTCCATGACCCGCCAGGATCGTTCCGCCCACGAATTGCGCTGCGAAATCGGCTTCGCCTCGGAGCGCGGGCGCAGGCCCGACAATCAGGATTTCGGCGCGGCGCGGATCGGGCGGCCGCGGCTCGATTCGCGTCCCGACGTGGTCGCCGTCGTCGCCGATGGGGTGGGTGGCCATGCGGGCGGACGCGAGGCGGCGGAGCTCACGGTCCGCAGTTTCCTCGACGGTTATTTTTCCCTGCCGGGAACGCTCGGCGTCCGGCAGGCGGCGGCCCGCGCGCTCGACGCCGTGAATTCCTGGATCGTGGCGCAGGGTCGGGTCGATCCCGGTCTTGCCGGCATGGCGACGACCTTCACGGCGCTGATCCTGTCCGGGCGCTCGGGCCATTGCGTTCATGTCGGCGACAGCCGGCTTTATCGATTCCACGAGGAAAAGCTGGAGCAGGTCAGCGAAGACCATGTCGCGGGCCAAGGCGATTTCAGCCACGTGCTGCGCCGCGCCGTGGGCATGGAGGATCCGGTCCGGATCGATCACGAGTCTTTTTCGCTCCGCCCCCTGGAGCGCTATCTCCTGTGCAGCGACGGCGTGCATGGCGCGCTCGGCGCGAAAAGGCTGCGCGACATTCTCGGCCATCGCGCCGCGCCGCAGAAGACGGCGGAAGATCTGGTCGCCGCCGCGCTCGAGGCCGGGAGCGCCGATAATTGCACAGCGCTCGTCGTCGACATCCTCGACACGCCGCCAGCGGAAGCTGACGCCTTGCGCGATTTCTTCGGCGACCTGCCGATCCTGCCGCCGCCGGAGCCGGGGCGGATTCTCGACGACTACCGTCTCGACGACCGGCTGTCCGATGGGCGCTACAGCCGCCTCATGCGCGCGCAGGACCTGCGCAGCGGCGCGCAAGTCGTGATCAAATTCCCGCAACCGCGCGTCGCCGAGGACCGGACCTATCGCCGCGCCTTCGTCCATGAGGCCTTCGTCGCCAGCCGTGTCCGCAGTCCCTGGATCGCCGAGGTGATCGAGCAGCCGCCAGGACGCCAGACGCGGCTCTATTCGGTCATGCCTTTCTATGACGGCGAGACGCTCGAGCAGCGCCTGAACCGCGAGCCGCGCGTCTCCTATGCCGAGGGCGCCCAGATCGCGACCCGCGTGGGCCGCGCCGTCGCCGTGCTGCACCGCGCGGGGATCATCCACCGCGACATCAAGCCGGACAATATCCTGCTGTTGAAGGACGGCGGCCTCAGGCTGATCGATCTTGGCGTCGCGCGCCTGCCGCAACTCGAGGATTTTCCCGCGCAGGATATTCCCGGGACGCCATCCTATATGGCGCCGGAGCTTTTCGCGGGCGCGGCGGGCGATGAAATGTCTGATCTCTTCGCGCTCGGCGTCACGGTCTATCGGATGTTCGCGCGGGCCTATCCTTACGGAGAGATCGAACCCTTCAGCAAGCCGCGCTTCGGCGCCCCGGCCTCGCTCGCCGCGCGCCGGCCGGATCTTCCGGCCTGGCTCGAGGGGGCCATCGCCAGGGCGATCGCGGTCGATCCCGGCAAGCGCTATGGCGACGTGCTCGAATTCGCTTTCGAGATCGAGAACGGCGCGCAGCGTGGACGGCCCGCCGAGCCGAAGAGGAAATCGCTCCTTGAGCGCAATCCGCTCGTCTTCTGGCAGGCTCTATGCGCTTTGCTCGTTCTGGCGTTGCTCGCGGTTCTGGCGCGCAGATGACCTCTATTGGCGGGCGCGCTCGAGGTTGCGCGCGTCGCCCAAGGCCTTGGCCTGCGCCGCGTCGATCCGCGCCGAGGCGACGTCCAGGCCCATGACATTGGCGCCGTCGAGCCTCGCTCCCCGGAAATCCGCGCCCGCGGCGTCGGCGCCCATGAGGTTGGCGCCAGCCAGATTGGCGCCCGTCAGATCGGCGAATTCGAGATCGACGCGCGAGAAATTGGCGTGTGACAGATCCGCCCCGCTCAGATTGGCCGAGCGCAGGATCGCGCGCATCAGGCCCATCGATTGGTTTTTCATGTCGGCCGAAGCATTTGAATCGGAAAGGTTGGCGCCCTTCAAGCTAGCGCCGGTGAAATCGCCGGCAAGCCGGGCGTGGGTGAAATTGGCGCCGTCCATTTTCGCGCCCTGCATCTGGGTTCCGAACAGGCTGGCGCCTGACAGGTTTGCGCCGGTGAAATCGGCCTTCAGCGCCCAGACCTGATCGAGTTGCGCGCCATGGAGGTCGGCGCCGGCGAAATTGGCGTTGTTGAGCCGCGCTTCCCTTAAATTCGCGCCGGACAGGTCGAGCTTGGACAGATCGAGGCCGTTCAGGCTTTTATCGGACAGGTTGAGCGGCGCGCCGCCGCTACGCCTGGCGATCATCGCCTCGATGTCGGCGCGGGTCAGTTCGGCGCGGGTGAAGGCTGGCGACGACAGATCCACGCCGGCCAGCATGTTCTGGCCGCGGGAGAGGCTGGAAAAGGCCAGCGGCGCGGCGAAAGCCATGGCCGTGACGAGAAATTTGCGCCGTTGCGTGTTCATTTGCGCCTCCTCATGCCCATTAACGCGCGAGAGAGCGCAAAAGTTTAACTGTTGGAGCGCGCCTCCGTTGCGCGACCGAACTCAGCTCGAAATCTCATGACGCGGGACGACAAAGCGGACCGTCAGCCTTTGGCCCGCGATGGCGCCGCCGAGCGCGTCGGTGATCGACGCGGGAAGGCAGGCGTTGAACCGGGTCGCGACATCGTCCAGGAAGGCGTTGCGGGCCGCGGCGTCGCGGGGAAGCCGGGAGAAGGTGATCTTGGGCTTGCCGAAGAGCGACCCGTCGCGTTTCAGGCTGAAGGCGATGGTGAGTTGCTCGCCGGGGTCGCCGCTGACGCCCTTCATGCAGGCGTCGAGATTGGCGAATAATTCCTGCAGGGTGTTCGCGGGCGCCGCGAAGGCCGGCTGGCCCAGGACGAGCATGGCGGCCGTCGCCGGCACGATGGGCGAGAGGATTCTCATGTTGTGGCTCCGGGCGCTCGGCTCCGACGTTTGGAATTGTGCGTCACGCTCCCGTCGCCGGTCAATCGGGCGCGAACGAAGATGTCGCCGCGCCAGTTTGCGTTCCACCGCGCCATGGGGCGAGGGCGGGACAAAGCCGTAGCGAGGACGAGCCCCGCGTCTGGATTCGCGCCGGCACATTTGATAGGGGGTGGTCATGAGGACCTTTTCGGCGGCCGCGAGCTCCAGAAATAACCATTTCAATCTGATGCGCGTGGTGGCCGCCATGGCGGTCCTGATCGGCCATAACGGGATGCTGATCAATTACGTGCCGCCCTGGGAGGGGTTCCTCATCCATTACGGCACGGCAACCGGCGTCATCGCCGTCGACGTGTTTTTCGTCATCAGCGGCTTCCTGGTCACCGCGAGCCTGTTCAATCGCGGCAGCACGGTCGCCTTCCTGAGCGCCCGCTTCCTGCGCATTTTTCCCGGCCTGTGGGCCATGTTGATCCTCGTCGTGTTCGGCCTCGGGCTGGCGCTGACGACCGAACCGGCGCGGGCCTATCTGGCCTCGCCCGTCACCTGGCGCTTTCTCTGGCGCTGGGGAACGATCGTCAACGGCTTCGCGAACTTCCTGCCGGGCTTGTTCGAGCACAATCCCGCCGAAGCCAAGGTCAATGGCTCTCTCTGGACGATCACGGTCGAGTGGCGGCTCTATATGATCCTGGCGGTCGGCTGGTTCGCGCTCGGTTTCGCGCGAACCTGGCGCGCCGTCCTCTTTCGCGCCGCCATCCCGCTGGTCGCGCTCGCTCTTTTCGTCAGGCTGCTGTTCGCGGCCGACGTCGATGGCGGGGCGCAGCACAGTTATTTTTTCTTCGCGGGCTCGACGATTTACCTGCTGGGCGACAGAATTCGGGTTTCCAGCCGGGTCATTCTCCCGCTTCTCGCCCTTCTGGCCGTGGCGCTGATCGACACGCGCGCCTTTTTCATCGCTTACCTCGCCGTCGTGCCCCTGCTGACGCTCAACCTGGCCTATGCGCCCGGCGAGCGGTTGCTGCAATTCAACCGCATCGGCGATTATTCCTACGGCCTTTACATTTACGCCTATCCGATCACGCAGGCCTTGATCGCGATCCATCCGGGCGTCACCTTCGGCGCCTTGAATCTGCTTTCGGTTCCGCTGACGCTCATCCCCGCGGCCTTGTCCTGGCGCCTGATCGAAAAGCCGGCGCTCGCACGAAAACAGGCGCTCGCCCTTGTGGTTTCGCGCGGGCTGACAGGCTTGCGGGCTTTTGCGCAGCGGCTGGCCAGGGCGAAGGACCAGCCCGCGAGGACAGGCGAAAGGCCTTGAGCCGCCCCGCAGTCCGTACGCCGCAGTTTCGCCATTGTCGCCATGCACCCTGAAACCAATCCGGCCTCATTGCCCCCCATGAGGCCGAGGGAACGGAAACGCCCGCCACGGAAGTACTGGCGGGCGTTTTTCGTTGAATGACGCGGCGCGGGAGAGGGCGCCGGCGCACGACCGAACGCGAGCCAGCCGCCATGCAGATCCCTTCCGTCGATCCTCTCGTCGCCATGGGCGTCATCGCGTCGACAGCCGCGACCGACGCGGTCTATGTGCTCTTCAACGCCTCGGTGTCGGAGCGGAGGCGGTTTGCCGCGGCGAGTTGGAGCAGCGTCTGGTACCTGCTTTCGGCCTTCGCCGTCATCAGTTACACGTCGAACTGGCTCTATGTGATCTTCGCCGCTGCCGGCTCCTGGATCGGCGGTTTCTTTTCGATCACCGCATTGAACTGGCTCGGCCGCCGCAAGGCCGGCGCCGGCCATCGCCAGGCTTGACGGCAAATCGACAAGAAAATTGCCGGCTGCTCGGTTTCGCGGCTTTTGCGAGCGGCTCGCCGATGCTCGCAACCGGCCGACGTTTACACATCATGAAAATCTTGCGGCCCATGGAGCCGCCGACGCAACGCAATTGGCAAGACGTTTCCCGAGACCTGACGATCGTCGCCGCAATGGCGGACGAATTTCTGGCGCTGTCGCCCGACGACCGCAAGAGTGTCCTTCCCGGTCCGACGAATGACCGGCTCGGCGGCTAATCCGCGTAGCGATTGGCGGAGGCAAAAAGGCAGGCCGCGGAACTTTTGCGATTGCTGGAAGGCGCCGAACAGGCGTGGCGGGAAACCCTTCCGAAGGGCCCATAGGCTTGACGAAAGCCCAGGCGCGGCCTCGCGAAAAATTCGCCCCCGCCGAAAACAACCGCCGGCGCTGGCATGGCTAAGGTCAGTTCGGCTTCAGATCGAAATTCTGCTGAAGCGCTCGAACCGCGTCGGACGCCCCGCTTAGCTCCCGTCCCGGCACGGCGGGCCCGACCTCGCCCACCTCCCACGTCCAGGCCTCAGGCCCAAAATAAGGCCGGATCCGCACATAGCGCAGATGGTGGACGCCCAGACGCGCCTGAAGCGCCATCAAGCAGAGTTCTTCCAGTTCGGATTGTGAGCGTTGCTGGCGTTGAACCATTGTTCGCCCCCCCTTCTTGCGCGGAGTTCGGCTCGGATTCGCCCGACGAAAGAGCGGCGGCGCCCGCTTTTTGGCTCTCGCCGTTCCTTGTGGGCCGATAGGCCAGCGTCCGCAGTCCCGCTGAAATTCTTACGCCTTCATGATTACGCTTTCAAGACGGGAGGAGCCGATGCGTCACGCTCGGCGGCGCCGCGCTCATAAGCGAATCGTCTCCCGGCCCAGGGGTGAAAAGCGGCATCCGGTCCGTCTCGCCCAAATGGAAAAGCAGCGACGCATGGCGATAGACGGCGTCGACCTCCGGGACAAGCAGGCGGTCTTCGGGCAGGAAATAGCTATCCGGTTCGCGTGCGACTGTCCTCACGACCCACTGCGGCGCATTGCGAAGGATTGCGCGCATCTTCATCCGGAACTGATAATGCTGCGCGCCGGCGTTCGGACAATACTGGCAGACCGTGCCCGAAGGGCCGCCCCCGGTGAACATGTTGCGGGACGCAATGTATTTCGAACTATTGAACAGATCATTATACGTGGAATATTCGGTCATCGACCCAACGAAATCGTCTGGCTCGTGGTTGGAAACGCAACAAGGTCCTACGCGGCCGTTGGGGTGCAACATTCCGCTGAAATAGAGCCAGTCGCATTTCGGCGTAAAGGAATTCATGTCGGCATTGCCGCCGATTTCGATGCCGGGAGCCAGCTGCGCGAGAATGGACGTCTCCGCCTGTCGGCTCGCCAGCAGGTCCAGCCCGGGGCCGCTGACGGACGGGCCCTCGAGCGGCGCCGAGCTCGCGAATACGCCGTCGGCGTCAGGGCTGTCGTCCGGCGGCGCATAGCCCGGCCAGAACTCCAGCAGGTCGACGCCGAGTTCCGCCGCCAGGACGCGAGCGGCCGCCTCCTCGTGCTCGTTGTGGCGAAACCGCAGAAAGCGCCATTCGATCAAGGGGTAAATCTGACCAAGCTCAGCTTTTAGCCGGACCAGCCGGCGCACGTTGTCCAACACCAGGTCGAAATCGCCGCCGCGGCGATATTGCATATAGGTTTCGGCCGTCGCGCCATCGATTGAAACGCTGATGACGCCCAGGCCGCAGGTCAGCAGCGATTTCAGATATTCTTCGGACAGGGGGAGGCTGAGATTGGTGGAAATGACCGAGAAGATTTCCTGATCGCGGGTCGTGCCGACGAGCTCGCTGAATCTCTTGTGCAGCAACGGCTCACCATTGCTGAAATACCAGGCGAGGAAACAGTCATCCCCGACGGTCGCCAGCAGCTTATGGTAGAGTTCCGGCTTTATGACCGTTTTTGGCCGTTGGAGGCGCCCATTGCCGGTGTCGCAGTAAGGGCAGCGGAGCTGGCAGGACGAGGTGAGATCGATCGTGAGGTCGAACGGGTTGGAATCGACGAAGGTCCGCCGCTCGCGGCGGTTGCGCAGAGCCTTGAGGAAATTCCGGTGTTTGCGGACGGAGAGCTCGGCGTCTGCCACAGGCGGCATCACATAGGGCAGAGCAAGATCGCTCATCAAGCAACTCCGATCGGCAAGCTAACTTTGGGTCAATGTCGTCGGATACTATCGCGCTGACGCAGGGATGCCCAGCCGCAATCGGAAATGACTGGTGGCGCGATCGAGGCGCTCCTCCTCGCGCGAGACGCAATCGACCGGGACGCCGAGCTTGATGTGGCGGGCGGCCAGGAGCCGATCGAGGAATGCGAGCTGGCGGCTTGGATTCGGGCCACAAGGCTCAGCCAAGCCCCGGAACTGATGAATGTCCGCGCGTGCGGCGAACGCTCCTGTCCGCACCGGCGCAGGACGTCCGCCAACGGCGACATTGGCGCGCGTTGTGTCGTCGTCGCCGACGCGCATTTCCTGCTGCGACGGCGCAAGCCCCACGCAAGCGAAAAGAGCGGTGATGCGTGCGCCTGGATCACCTCGGGCCACTCGGGATCGCGCGGCGATGGAAGCCCTGAAGGCGACGGAAAGAAGACGAGATCGTCGCCAACGTGTCCTCAAAGGCGGGACGATTGGTTTTCGTGGCCTGCGAGCGGCGATCGATTGCGCCATCCGCGATATTTCCACATCTGGCGCCCGACTCCTCGTCGAAAGCCCCATTGGCGTTCCAGATAAATTTGATTTGGTTGTGGGCGGCGATCAGCCGCGTCTTTGCCGCGTCGTTTGGCGCAAGGCGACACAAATTGGCGTCGAATTCCTGGAGGTGGAATATTGCGAACAGCGGCGCCCCCCTTCCGATAATGAATGAGCCCGACGCTTGCGCACGATTTTAGACCATGGGGAGGCGACGCCGGGGAGGAATGGCGGGCGTTTCGCCGCCGGCGCCCTCAAGACAGGCGGGAAGCTCATGCTATAGGGCTGCCCATGCATCCAGAACTGACATTATCCACCATCGAACCCGTCTTGCGCTGGCTCAACATCGCGGGCCTGTCGGTCTTTGCCGTTTCAGGCGCCCTTGCAGCCGCTCGGCAGCGCCTCGACATCATCGCGGCCTGTTTCTTCGCCATCGTCGCGGCGACCGGCGGCGGGACGATGCGAGACATTCTGATCGGAGCGCCTGTTTTCTGGATGAGCGATTCTGCGCCGCTCATCATTTGCCTTGTCGTTGCGGTCGCCGTCTGGCTCGTTCCGTTGCGCTGGTGGCCGGTTCGCGCGCTCGATTGGTTCGATGCGGCCGGGCTGGCGGCTTATGCGGTCTATGGCGCGAGCAAGGCCCTGAATTTCGGCATTGCGCCTCTACCGGCCGCCGCAATGGGAATCGTCACCGCCTGCATGGGCGGTGTGATCCGCGACGTCGTCGCCGACGTGCCGTCGATCATGTTGCGCAACGAGCTCTATGTCACGGCCGCCGTTCTCGCCGCCGGCCTTTTTGTCGGCCTCGACGCAGCGGGAATCGCCGCCCCCTGGGCGTCGCTCGCCGGCGCCGTCGCCGGTTTCGCGCTTCGCGGCATAGCCATCCGCTGGGGGCTGGCCCTTCCAAGGCATGATGGATGACCGCCCGGATCGAGATCGGGCGCTGACGCCTTGGATCTCAGCGCAACAGACCGAGCCCAAGCACGCCGACGAGAATAAGATAGGCCGCCAGAATGATGTTGAGCCGGTTGGGCATGACGAGAATCAGGACGCCCGCGCCGATGGCGACGAGAGGCTGAAGATGCGCAATGGGGATGTGGACATTCATCTTTTCTCGCTCCAACCGAGCCGTGTCTCTCGCCCACCATTTACGCTGCCGAAGGCATCATGCAAAGCGCCGGAGTCGAATGGCCATCGTATTGTCCGGCCCCGTCCGGACTGCCCGATCGAGCGTCGCAGGCAATCGCTGCCGGCGAGATCGGGAAGACTCCATAATGGCGCGCTGATGTCATTGGTGCCGGATGAGGGGATCGAACCCCCGACCTTCGGTTTACAAAACCGCTGCACTACCGCTGTGCTAATCCGGCGTGGCCGCATCGGCGGACGGGTTTTGCTACCAGTCCGCCGACGTCGGCGCAA
>JAJXYV010000212.1 GCA_021780435.1 Pseudomonadota bacterium | reverse complement strand
GCCGCCAGCGTCGTCTCGTTGACGCCGGGAGCCTGCTTCAGGCTGGCGTGGCCGACGGCGTAAGCCTCGATCTCCGCGATCTGCGCCTCGCCATAGCCGAGTGCGCGCAAACCTTCGGGGACGGCGCGGTTGATGATCTTGAAATAGCCGCCGCCCGCGAGCTTCTTGAATTTCACGAGGGCGAAATCGGGTTCGATGCCGGTGGTGTCGCAATCCATGACCAGGCCGATCGTGCCGGTCGGGGCGACGACGCTCACCTGGGCGTTGCGGTAGCCGTGCTTCTCGCCGAGCTCCAGCGCCGCGTCCCAGGCCGCGCGGGCGTGGGAGATGAGGGTCTGGTCGGGGCAGGAGGCGGCGTCGAGCGGCACGGGCGCGACGGCGAGCTGCTCATAGCCCTCGGCGAGGCCGTGGGCCGCGCGGCGATGGTTGCGGATGACCCGCAGCATGGCCTCGGAGTTTTCCGCATAGCGATGGAAAGCGCCGCGCTCTTTCGCCATTTCGGCGGAGGTGGCGTAGCAGACGCCGGTCATGATCGCGGAGAGCGCGCCGCAAAGGCTGCGGCCTTCGGCCGAGTCATAGGCGAGACCCGACGACATCAGCAGGCCGCCGATATTGGCGAAGCCGAGGCCGAGCGTACGGTAGTCATAGGAAAGCTGGGCGATCTCGCGCGAGGGGAACTGCGCCATCAGCACCGAGATTTCCAGCACCAGCGTCCACAGCCGCACCGCGTGCTCGTAGGCCGCGACATCGAAGGTTTTCGTAACGGGATCGCGGAACTGGAGCAGGTTCAGCGAGGCGAGATTGCAGGCCGTGTCGTCCAGGAACATATATTCCGAGCACGGATTGGAGGCGCGGATCTCGCCGCCGGCGGGGCAGGTGTGCCAGTCGTTGATCGTGGTGTGGAACTGCAGGCCGGGGTCGGCCGAGGCCCAGGCGGCATAGCCGATCTTCTCCCACAGGTCGGCGGCCTTCAGGGTTTTGGCGACCTTGCCGTCGGTGCGGCGGGTGAGGGCCCAGTCGCCGTCCTGCTCCACGGCGCGCAAGAAGCTGTCGGTGATGCGCACCGAATTGTTGGAGTTCTGGCCCGCGACGGTGAGATAGGCTTCGGAATCCCAGTCGGTGTTGTATTCGACCATGTCGAAATCGCGGAAGCCCTGCTTCGCATATTGAATGACGCGCTTGATGAAGGCGTCCGGGCACTGGGCGCGCCGCGCAATCTTGATTTCGCGCTTGAGGGCGGGGTTTTTTTCCGGGTTGAAGCAATCGTCGCCCGGGCCTTCGCAATTCACCGCGGCCTTGAACACCGCCTTCATGTGCTTGCGCAGGATTTTCGAGCCGGCGACGAGGGCCGCGACCTTTTCCTCCTCGCGCACCTTCCAGTCGATGAAGGCCTCGATGTCCGGATGGTCGGCGTCCACCACCACCATCTTGGCCGCGCGCCGCGTCGTGCCGCCGGACTTGATCGCGCCGGCGGCGCGGTCGCCGATCTTCAGGAAGGACATCAGGCCGGAGGACTTGCCGCCGCCCGAAAGCTTCTCGTTCTCGCCGCGCAGGAAGGAGAAATTGGCGCCCGTGCCGGAGCCATATTTAAAGAGGCGCGCCTCGCGCACCCAGAGGTCCATGATGCCGCCCTCGTTGACCAGGTCGTCCTTCACCGACTGGATGAAGCAGGCGTGGGGCTGCGGGTGCTCATAAGCCGACTCGGAGGCGGTCAGCTCGCCGGTCTTGTAATCGACGTAGAAATGACCCTGGCCGGGGCCGTCGATGCCATAGGCCCAGTGCAGGCCGGTGTTGAACCATTGCGGCGAGTTCGGCGCGGCGATCTGGCGCGCCAGCATGAAGCGCATTTCATCAAGGAAAGCCTGGGCGTCGGCTTCCGTGTCGAAATAGCCGCCCTTCCAGCCCCAATAGGTCCAGGCGCCGGCGAGGCGGTCGAAGACCTGCCTGGCGGAGGTTTCGCCGACGATGCGCTCTTTTTCGGGGAGGAGGCTGAGCGCGTCTTCGTCGGGGATCGAGCGCCACAGGAAGGAGGGGACCGAATTTTCCTCGACGCGCTTCAGCCGCGCGGGCACGCCGGCCTTGCGGAAATATTTCTGCGCCAGCACGTCGCAGGCGACCTGGCTCCAGGCGGCGGGGACTTCGATGCCGGTCTGGGCGAACACGGTCGAGCCGTCGGGATTGCGGATCTCGCTCTTGGTCTCCCGGAATTCGATCGCCTGGTAGGGAGATTGTCCCGCTCTGGTGTAGTGCCGCTCGATCCGCATTCTTGCCCCCGCTGTGCCAGGTCCCGACGATTTGCGTGTCCGGGCGCCGCTCCCAAGGCATCGTGGTCCGCGCGACAGGCAGGCGCGCCGCATGCGTCGGCGGGCGGAGCGAAAGGCTCCAGCCGGGCCGGACGAACGCGACAAGCACACGCCAGATTGTGAAAGCTGCGCAGGACCGCGATTGGAAACGCTCGCGTCCGTCACTGTCCCGGCGATTCGTCGATTCTCGCGCTCTTCAAGGAATTGGGGATCGGAACCGATCCTTGCAACCTCGAGGTCGTTGGCGGCGACGCCGGGATGATCAAAGCTAAGGCCAGCTTACCGATCTCGTCAAGATATTGTGTCGAATTTTATACGTGACACTAGAAATTGAGGATATTGGGGGAAAATCCGGCCGGCCTTAAGAAAGTTTTTGCAATTCCGTGCGTGTTGTCGCAGCCATGAAAAAGCCTTGGTTACAAG
The DNA here is from genome assembly GCA_021780435.1 of Pseudomonadota bacterium. Taxonomy (GTDB): domain Bacteria; phylum Pseudomonadota; class Alphaproteobacteria; order Rhizobiales; family Beijerinckiaceae; genus Rhodoblastus. Next base: position 1,359 of record JAJXYV010000212.1, on the reverse strand, counting down.
CCGAGGAACGGTCGCAGGATCGGTAGAATCACGCTGGTGAAGGCGCCGTTGAGGCCCATGCCAATTCCGGCGAAGGCGCCCGCCGTCGAATCGATATGGAAGGCGCGGGCGGCGCCGATGCCGTGCGAGGCGAGGCCCGCGGCCATGCCCACCGCCGCCGGGTCCTTGATTCGCAGCAGGCGCATCAAAGGCGAGAGGATGATCGCGCCGAAGACGCCGGTCGCGATGACCAGCGCGGCGGTCAGGAAGGGCGCGCCGCCGAGCTTTTCGGCAAGGCCCATGGCGATGGGCGACGTCACGGATTTCGGGGCGATCGAGGCCGTGATCTCGGGCGAGGCGCCGAGCGCCCGGGCAATGACGACCGCGCTGACGATGGCGACCACCGAGCCGACGCCGAGCGAGGCGACGATGGGTAGGGCGGTCGCCCGCACCCGCTCGAAATTGCGGTAGAGCGGCACGGCCAGGGCGACGGTCGCCGGGCCGAGCAGGAAATGGATGAATTGCGCGCCGGCGAAATAGGTCTCGTAGCTCGTTCCCGTGAGTTTCAGCGCCAGAATGATGAACAGCGCCGCCAGCGCCACGAGATTGACCGCCGGATGGCGGTTGAAGGCGATCGAAATGCGGTCGGCGACGACATAGGCGACGAGCGTCAGGGTCAGCCACGACAAGGGATTGGCGGCGAGATAGACCCAGGCTTCCGCATGGGGCGCGAGCAGGGAGGGGAGCATGGCGTCAGGCGTTCGTTTCGGCCGGCGCGCGGCGCGACAGCAGGTGGAAGGTAAGGGCGGTCGCCGCCTGGGCGAGGACGGTCGAGATGGCGATGGCGAGAATCAAGGTCAGGGCGTTGGCCTCGAGCACGTCGAGATAGCGCATCAACCCGACCGAGGCCGGCACGAAGAGCAGGGAGAGATGGCCGAGCAGGCCGTCGGCGGCGCCGCCGAGCTGAGCCGGCACGGCGTTCTTGCCCTGGCCGCCGCGCAGGACGAGAGCGACGAAGAGCAGGAACATGCCGAGCACCGGGCCGGGCACGGGCAAGGCGAAAGCGCGGACGACGAACTCGCCCAGCAATTGGCAGGCGAAAATGGCGGCGAAGGCAGGGATCATGACGCTCCTCCGGTGGGGCGGCCTCTCGGTGGGGCTGCGCGCGGCGGGACTTTTAGGGCCTGTCTCACAGTAGAACAAGGAACAACTGGACAGAAGGACCGGACGCGGCCATAGTCCGCCGCGACTTCAGATCGGCCGCATGAAACGGGATTCAAGCGCGATGAAATGGCTCGTCCAACTCTTCACCTGGTGGAATGAACAGACGCTCAGCACGCGGCTTTACACCCACCTCTATGGCGAGCGCGTCGGCGAGGA
>JAJXYV010000233.1 GCA_021780435.1 Pseudomonadota bacterium | reverse complement strand
TTTCATGTCGCGGCGTCTCCTGTGGTTTCGCCAATTTGATCGCGCGGCGCCGCCACGGGCATGTTCCGTCCGGGGCGCGGTCCGAAAGTCCTGACCACCCACCTTGCGCGCGCCGGCGCGATCAGGATGGGTCATTTCGGCAGGGGATGTTTACGGACTCATATAGGTCCCGCCATCGACCGAAAGAATCTGCCCCGTGATGTATGAGGCGGCGTCGCTGAGCAGGAAGCAAACCGGTTTGGCCGATTCCTGTGGCGAGGTGAAACGGCCCAACGGAATGCGCGCGAGCATTTTGTCGCGAAACTTTTCGCCACGGATCACTTCCGTCATTTCGGTCTCGACGAGTCCATAGCAAACAGCGTTGGCGCGGATGTTGTATTTCGCCCATTCGAGCGCCGCGCTCATGGTGACGCCGAACAAGCCGGATTTGGCGGCGCTGTAATTGACCTGGCCGATCGTGCCCTTGCGGCCCGTCACCGAAGAAATATTGACCACTGAAGCGGGTGTCGGATCGCCGGCTTCGCAGCGCGCTATCACCGTCCGTCCGAACGCCTGAAGGACATTATAGCAACCGGTGAGATTGACCGCGATGACGTCGGACCATTGCTGCGCCGTCATCTTTTCCAACATTGCGGGTCGAGTGATTCCCGCATTGTTGACCAGCCCGTGCAGCGCGCCGAAACGGGCGACGCCATCGGCGATCGCCGCCATAGTGAACGCTTCGTCGGTGACGCTGCCCGCGCGGGCGAGAACGCGCGAAGATTCGAAACGTGCGGTCGCCTTGTCCAGCGTCTCGGCGTTGACGTCGATCATGAGAAGATTCGCGCCGAGCTGATAAGCGAGTTCGCAGATCGCCAGGCCGATGCCCTGCGCGGCGCCGGTCACGACGACGCCCATCCCTTCGAGCTTCATGGGATTTATCATACACGCCTCCGTCTCACCAACAGCGCGCAGACGAGGCTTTCGTCTGCGCGCCCCTGTCCTCGCGCGGCAAGGTTCATGAATGCAGGGTCTCGTATTTGGCCTGAAGTTCGTCGCGCGTTTCCAGGAAATCGGGATTGGCGACGATCGATTCGGCCGGGCAGACGAGTCGGCACTGCGGTTCGTCATGCGCGCCGACGCATTCGGTGCAGCGCAGAGCGTCGATGGCGAAAATCGGATCGCCGACGCTGATCGCTTCATTCGGGCACGCCGGGCGGCAAGCGTCGCAGGCCGTGCAGTCCTCGTTGATCATGAGCGCCATTTGTTCCTCCTCAGGCTGCGCGTTTTGCGGTCAGTTGCTTGAGCTTGTCGTGGCGGTAGCCGCCCCAAAGCGCGGCGCCGACGGCGCCGGCGTAGATCGCATCCGGATGGGACGCGATCGGCGTCGTCACTTTTTCACGGACCATCGCCTCTTTCATGGCCTCGACCAGACCGTCGTCGAGCGCGAGCCCGCCGGTCATCTGGATCACGCCCTCGAGACCGCCGATGGTCTTGAGCAGTTTGCTCAGGCGATCGGCCATGGATTCATGGATTCCCTTGAGGATGTTGGAGGCGGTGATGCCCCGCGACACCATGTTGATGACGTCGGTTTCGGCGAGGACGGCGCAAATGCCGGAGACCTTTTCGGGATTGTCGGCCTTTTTGGACAGCGGACCGATTTCGTCCTGGGCGATGCCCAGGTAGCGGGCGATGTTCTCCAGGAACTGACCCGAGCCCGAGGCGCATTGGCTGGTCATCTTGTAGTTGAGAACCTTGCCGCGCGCGTCGATGCGGATCGCGCGACCATGGAGGGCGCCGATGTCGAGAACGGCGCGGGCCTCGGGCTGCAGGAAAATGGCGCCGCGCGCATGGGTGGTCATGGAATAGAAATGACCGGTATGGAACGGCAAAGCCTCGGCGTCGCCGGTGGAGGCGCAATAGGCGACGTCCTTGCGCGTCAGACCCGCCTCGCCGAGCATGTGGTCGTAAAGACCCGCGGCGATGGCGAGCGGATCGCGCTGGCGCACGCGCTCGCTGCGCCAGGAGATCAGCTTTTCCTGATCGTTTTCGAGATCGAACAAGGCGACCTTGATGGCGCCGGTGCCGATGTCAATTCCCGCTGTGATCGTCATGTCAAGATCTCCTTCAGGCGTCGACCGCGCGGCGGGCGAATTCGGAGGCGCCAAGAGCGCCGGTGTAGATCGAGTCGGGGTTGATGTTGATGACGACCTCGCCGTAATTCTCCTTGATGAGCTGGCGCAGTTCGCGCACCGCCGCTTCGTTCTTGGCGACGCCGCCCGTAAAGGTGAACTCGTCGGAAACGCCGCCGGAGCGAGAAATGATCGACATCGCGCGGAGCATGATCGCGCGGTGCAGACCGGCGAGAATGTCCTCTCGCTTTTCGCCCAGTGAAAGGCGGTCGCGCAATTCCGCGCCCGCGAACACCGTGCAGGTCGAGTTGATTCGCGCCGGCTTGTTGGACTCCATGGCCAGCGGACCCAGTTCGTGCAGGCCCATGTTCATTTCATCCGCGATATAGCCGAGATAGCGGCCGCAACCCGCGGCGCAGCGATCGTTCATCTGGAAATTCTCGACGATGCCCTGGGCGTCGACCTGGATGCCCTTGGTGTCTTGGCCGCCGATGTCGAGAACCGTGCGGGTTTTCGGGTACATCATATGCGCGCCGAGCCCATGGCAGAGGATTTCGGAGCGGATGTGCTCCTTCGAGAACGGCAGGGTGACGCGGCCGTAGCCGGTGCCGACGAGGTAGGTTTCCTCCAGTTCGATGCCGAGGCTTTTCTCGATCGCCGCAGAAAGGCTCGCGCCATCGCTGGCGAGCGCCGGCATATCGCCGAGAACGCGCGTCATGGCGCGGCGGAACTTGTCGTTGAGTTCGCCGGACGGCGGGCGGTTCTCGACGTCGATGATCGACTTGTCGTAGGCGTTGAGCAGCATGTCGTGGGCGACGCCCGCTTCACGCGACACAGCTTCGGCGTGGACGTGGAAGCGCGAGCCGGCGATGTCGCGGAAGAAGTCGGACTTGCGCTTGGCGCCAGGCGCGTAGAGTTCGGGCGCTTCCATGCGCAACCGCACGAAGATTTCGCGCAGCGCGGCGCCGAGCTTGTCCATCACCTTGGCGAACCGCTCGGCCTTCAGCTGGTCGAGACAGGTGCCTTCGAGATCCTCCAACTGCTCCAGGAACTGTTCGAGGCGGAAGCCGCGCTCCAGCGCGGCCAGGAACTCGTCGACGCGGGCGCTGGCGCCATCGCCTCCGCCCAACGCCCGGCGAAAGAGCGTGAAGCGCCCATCGACTCGCGCCTCTTCGCTCGCCACGCGGGCGGCCGTTCCGTAATTGGATCGCGAATTGGTGATTCCACGCCCCAGGACCTGCTGGTTCTCGTCGAGCAACACCGCCTTGGTGGTGGTGGATCCGAGATCAATTCCAATGAATGTGCGCATTTCGGCTCCTTTAGGCGGCGAAGGACGAGCTGGAACGCTTCTGCTCGATCATCTGGAAATAGGATTCGAGACGGTTCTTGACGTTGGCGGCCGAGAAGTAGCGCGGATCGACCAGATCCGTTTCGATGAAGGCGGCGGGCTTGCCCGTACGCTTCTCGACCTCGCGCATGATCAACAATTGGCCTGCGGAAAAGCTGTTGCAGCTCTTGATCGAATTGATCAGCAGGCCATCCGCCTCATATCGATTGATGTAATCGACCAGCATGTCGACACGCATCGGCAGGTTCCGGTTGGTGTAGACATTGAGGCAATATTCCGCGAGCGATTCCAGCGGGCGGTCCGGGTCGTGGCGGAAACCGTAATCATAGGTGCCGCCGACCTTGGTGTAGCTCGACGCGACCACCACTGCGCCTTCGTCGTAGAACATCTTCCAGAACTGGCGGAAATGGGTGTAGTTCGGCGGTCCTTCGACGACCAGGCGATAGCGTTCCTGTGGCATGTCGCCGTCTGGCGTCACCGGGCCCTTGCCGAGTCGGATGCGCTCTTCGACTTCCTGACGCAGGAACTTGTAGTAGTCGATGGCGTCGTCGGTGCCGCGGAAGGCGCCGAAGATCGGGCCGACGTAATAAATACCGCCGAAATACGCGTCGATCGGCGACGGCTTGTTCTGGGCGCTTTGCAGAACCCAGATGTGATCCTCCTCGGCCTTGGCCGAACGGCGGAGGTTTTCACGCAGACGGTCAATGTCGAACTTGACGCCCGAAACGCGCTCCAGCGTCGGGATCACGTCCTGCTTGAGTTGCTTGACCATGTACTGGATCATCTCTGGCGTGATCTTGCCGTCGCCGAGATAGGGCGTATGCATCATGATGGTTTCGCACTGGTACTGCTGACGCAGCAGTTCGAACCATTTCATGAAGGTGAAGCATCCCGTGTAGGACAGCAGCAGCACGTCCGGGTTCGGCAGCTTGCGACCGTTGGGGCCGATGTTGCCCTTGGCCATCATGCCGATGTCGGATTTTACATAGGTGCAGACATCCTCGGAATGGCCGAGCTTCTCCGATTCCATGACATAGCCGCCGCTCTGCTTGCGCAGGCCGGACTGGATGGCGTTCACCTCGGGCAGGTTGTTGACCATGTCGAAGCACATGATCAATTCGTTGAGATTGCCGGGGACGAATGTCGCGCAGACTTTCTCGCCCGTCTGCGGCGCGTCGCAGAGACGGTCGTAATGCCGCGCGAGCATGTCCTTCTGCTTCGCCATCGAGGCGTCGCGAATGATCTCCGCCGGGGCGGCTTTGGGTCGAGTGATGATCGTGCTCATTGTCCGCTCCACAGTTTGATCGAGTCGGCAAAAGTGCCAGCCTGTTCGCGCACCGGCTGCATCTGGCCGGTGTTCTCGGCGTATTTGAAGCCGATGTAGGGAATGTTGGCTTCCTTCAGCGCCGATTGCAGCATCGGGCGATCGAGCAACGCCGGATCGCAGAAGCTGGGCATGGCGAAGATCACGCCCTCCGCGCCGTTTTCGCGCACGCTGTCGATGAGATACTTGCCCTTGATCTTGGGGTTCGGCTCGTACTTCGGCGCGATCGAGGTCGAATCGCTGATATAGGCGCGGGCCAGGTTTTCCAGCGGGTCGCCGCTCGTCGCGACTTCCGATTTTTCCCAGCGGTTCACGACCAGGAAATCATCGTCGACGATGTAGCAGCCCGCGAGTTCGATGCTCTTGATGAGATTGAGCGGCGGCTGCTCGCAGAAGGCGCCGGAAATGACGACGCGGCTATTGTCTTTCAGCGGCCGCTCCATCTGCTGCGCCAGACTCATGTATTCGGCGAGCATCGCATTGTGCTCTTCGACAGGCGTCAACAGCCCAGCGCGCATCAGCAGATAGACCTCGGACGAGGGGAGGTTCCACGGCATTTCGGCGCGCAGCTTGTAGACTTCGCGAACGAGCCGCCGGTTTTCGTTGAACAGGGTGATGGAATTGCGAATCTCGTCGTCGGTGATCGGCTTGCCGACAATCTGTTCGAGAAATTCGCGAACTTCCCTGAGTTCCTGCGCATAGAAGGGAACGCCGATGTCCATCGTGAAATTCTGCGGCAGATCGACATACCGCGTCGCCTTCTGCGGGAACATCAGCTTCCACATGCCGGACAGGTTGCGGATCACGTCGCAGATGGACGGGAAGAGCATGCCGTCGACGAAGTCGAGGCGCCCGGACACGCCGAGTTCGACGGTCGAACGCGGAATACGGCAGATATAGCTTTGGTAATAGGCGTCGCCGTGGATGACTTCGAGCTGGTCTCCCCCGCCCAGAATGCCGATCGGCAGGCAGCCGGCGGCGTGAACGAGTTCGCGCGGCGCATAATAGGGCAGGAAACCGACGACCTTGCGGCCGGGTTTGGCTTCCTTCCAGGCCCGCTGGGCCTCGAAGGTCAGGTCGGAAAACAGCGCCTGGCAACGCTCAACGATCGGCGCCGTTGTCGGCTTGGCTTTATCGAGCATTTTAATGATCCTTCCACCGGGTCTCGCGTTTTTCGATGAAGGCGGTCAGGCCCTCGAGTGCGTCGCATGTCTGCATCAGACCATTGAGGTACAGGTCCTCAACGGCCGCGAGTTTTCCAGCGACGCGCGCCGTCAGATCGAGACGGGCGGCGCGCGCCGCATAGCGCAGAGAACTGGCGCTCTTCGGCGCCAGAAAGCGGTCGAAATAATCGAGCGCCGCAGCCTCCGGATCGTCGCTGAGGCTGGTCACCAACCCCATGGCGAGCGCCTCGACGCCGCTTATGCTGCGTCCGGAGAGCAACAGATCTTCCGCCGCCGCGAGTCCGATTCGTTCAGGCAACAGGCAGGAAGCTGCCGGCGCAAAAACGCCGAGCTGGATTTCAGGTTGGCCGAGACGCGCCTCCGGCGTTGCGAAAAGGAGGTGCGCCGCGCTGGCCAATTCGAGGCCGCCGCCGAGGCATTGACCGCGAATGGCGATCATCACCGGGACCGGAGAGCGCAGGATCTCCAGGATCAGGGCGTGAAAACCATGCAGCATCGCGGCGCATTGGCCGGGCATATGCTCGTCCACGCTGGCCCCGAAGCTGAAATGGGAGCCGGCCGCGTCGATCAGCACGCCACGCAACGACGGATTGGCGCCGTGCGCCCCGAATGCGCCCTTCAAAGCCGAGATCATGGCCGCGTCGAGCACATTGGCCTTGGGGCGGTCGAGACGAAGGCGCAACAGCGCGCCCTCGCGCTCGATCCAGGCTGAGACGGGTCCGCTCATCATTTCGTCCCCGGGATGAGGGATTCGATCATCGCCTCCGTCCACGGCTCCCCTTGCGCGAGCCTCTGACGCAGAGCGACGAAATTGATTTCCCTGTCGTTTTTGGGCCCCTCGTTGAAGGCCCGGAAACCGGCGCGCGCCTCGTTCATCATGTTCAGCGCCAGCCACGCGCGGCTGTTTTCCTTGTTGCGGCTCCAGGCTTCGATCTTCGGCTTGCGCAACTCCTCGAAACTCTTGGTGAGACATTCGGGGAACGTCAGCAGAAGCTTCGAACAAAGGGCCTCGACCTTGGCGTCGAGGAGCGACAGATCGATGGTTCCGCGGGCGACGATTTCCTTGGCTTTGGCCAGCGCCTCGCCGGTCTTGGGCTCGCCGTGAATGATGCGCCCCCACGCGTCGAGATAGCGCTCCGTCTCCACCAGCGGATTCGGCACGAACTTGCCGTCGACTTTCAAAGCCGGGACGATGTCGAGGCAGACACCCAACCGACAGGCCTTGTGCGCCGACCAGGGTTCGCAAAGGGTTCCCGATTCCATCGCCCGTTCGGCGCCGACCATCAGCGGCAGAAAGTCGGTCGCGCCGCCGATCGCTGCGGAGCCGTGCTTCGGGCCGGCCTGGCCGAAACGCGCCATGTCCTGGGCGATGGTGAAATCGCAGGCCATGCCGATTTCCTGACCGCCGCCGATGCGCATGCCATTGACGCGCGCGATGACCGGCTTGTCGCAGCCGAGAATGGCCGAGACCATGTCGTTGAACAGCCGCATGTACTGCCGGTATTCCTGCGGATTGCCGGCATAATATTCGGCATATTCCTTGGTGTTGCCGCCGGTGCAGAAAGCCTTGTCGCCAACCCCGGTGAAAACCACCGCGACGACGTCGCGGGCGTTGGAGGCGGTGCGGAAGGCGCGAATGACGCCCTTGACCATGTCGGTCGTGTAGGAATTGAACTGAGCGGGGTTATCCAGCCAGATCCAGGCGTTGTAGAGGCCTTCGGCCACGGCGCCGTCGGGGGTGCGCGCCGGGCGCTTTTCATAGATCAGACCCGGCGCCGCTTCGAAGGGCGTGATGTCATGATCAACCAGTTGTCTGGACATTGAATCCTCCAAGATCAGGGAACGAGAATGGCGCGCCGCGTCAGTTTGTGCGCATGCGCTTCGGCGAAAACGGCGTTGATGTCGGCGAGGCTGCGCCGCTCGACGAACGGCTTGAGCGCGATCCTGCCATCGAGGACGAGATCGAGCGCGGCGGGATAGAGTTCTGGCGGGCACCCCCAGTTGCCGATGGCGCGCGCGTCGAACGCCATCAGATTCGACAGCCGCAACTCGACCCGGTCCATGGTGAAACCGACGACCGACAGCGTGGAGCCGAAAGTGAGGAGTCCGAAGGCCGTCGTCTGCCCTGCCGCCGTCCCGGAACATTCGAAAACCGACCACTCGGTCGTCGGCAGTCCCTTTTCCTTGCAGAACGTTGAGATCGCCGCCTTCAAACCTTTGAGGTCGTGCTGGCGCGCATTCAGCGTCAGGGCCGCGCCGTGTTCGGCGACCATCGCCAGTTTGGCGTCGTCGATATCGATGGCGACGACATGGGCGCCAAAGGCGGCCGCGATCTGTGCGCAATAAGCGCCGACGCCGCCGACGCCGTTGACGATGGCGACGCCGCCAGGCCGCATGTCGGCGCGCGACACCGCCTGGTAGGGCGTCGTCACCGCGTCCGCGACGACCGAGACGTCGGCGAGTTCGAGCCCGCTTTTGGCGAGACGGGCTTCGTCAACAAGACACAGGCCGCGGGCTGGCGCCACAATGTGGCTCGCGAAGCCGCCCTGGATATCATTGCCGGGCATTTTCTGCCGGCGACAGATATTGGGGCGGCCGCGTCGGCAAGCGTCACATTCACCGCATGGGAGGACGGCGGGAATGATGACGGCCTTGCCGAGCCAGCCTTCGGCGCCGTCGCCGGCGCCGACAACGCGGCCTGAAATCTCATGACCCAAGGCGAGCGGCAATGGCTGATTGGTCCGCACGCCGTCATAATAATAGCCAAGATCGGTATGGCAGACGCCGCAACCGGCGACGGCGACGACAACCTCGCCAGGACCGGCCTCGGCGACAAAACGCGCCTCGACCATAGGCTCGCCCGCGGCGACAAATTGCCAGCGGCGAGCGTCAAACCGCTCTTTCATGACGTTCCCTTGCTTTTTTGAGAAGGACCGATTTGCCGTGTTGCCCGTCCGTCTTATTTTTGGTAATTTAGTATTGAAATACCAAATTCGCAAGCCCAATTTTTGGGTCGAGCGGCGGTTCTGCAAAAAAAGTGATCCACGGAGGATTTAACCATGAAAGGAAGGGCGCAATGACCCAGACAGGGCAAGAAACCATATCCGTCGTTCTCACGGGATCAGGCGGGGCCGGCGTGATGACCGCCGGCCAGACGCTGCTCGACGCGGCGGCGAGCCTCGGCCTTTATGGTCTGATGACGCGCTCGACGGGTCCGCAGATTCGTGGCGGCGAGGCCGCGGCGTTGCTGCGCTTCGGACGCAGGCCCGTGCTCTCGCACGGCGACCGGTTCGACCTGCTCGTCGCTCTCGATTTCGAAAATATTTCGCGCTTCGGCGCGGAAATCCCGCTCGGCGCGTCCAGCGTGGTGATCGCCGATCCGGCCGCCGGCGATCCGCCGGAATTCGTCGTCGCCAGCGGCGCGCGAATCGTCCACGTGGAACTGGCGAAGCTCGCCAAGACAATTCCCGGCGGGCGCATTTCCATGGTCGCGCTCGGCGCCCTCGCCCAGATGATCGGACTTCCGGAATCCGCCATCGTCGGCGCCGTCGCGGCGTCCGTCGGCAAGAAGAAACCCGACGCGATCGTCACCAGCGAAAAGGCGGTGGCGCTGGGCGCCGCCGCCGCTGCGACGCTGACGCCGGGCGCGCGAATCGCCGCGCCGGATCGGCTGGATAGCGAACGCTGGTCGATCACCGGGAATGAAGCGACCGGGTATGGCGCGATCAAGGGCGGCATTCGCTTTGTCGCCGGTTATCCGATTACGCCGGCGACCGAAATTCTGGAATGGATGGCGCCGACGCTGCGGCAATGCGGCGGCGTCCTGGTTCAGGCCGAAGACGAGCTGGCCTCGATCAACATGATCATCGGGTCGAGCTTCGGCGGCGCGCCTTCGCTGACCGCCACGGCCGGACCGGGCCTGTCGCTGATGATCGAATCGCTCGGTCTCGCCGTCGCCTCGGAAACGCCGCTGGTCGTCGTGGATGTCATGCGCTCCGGCCCGTCAACCGGCATCGCCACCAAGTCGGAGCAATCGGATCTCAATATCGCCGTCAACGGCTTGCACGGCGACGCCCCTCATGTCGTCGTCGCGCCGACCGACGTCTCCGACTGCCTGTTGACGGCGCAATGGGCCACCCATCTCGCCGAAAGCCTGCAAACGCCGGTCATCATGCTGTCCGATCAGTCGATCGGCCAGGCGCGCGCCATCATCGACCGCCCCGAGGACGTCGCCTTCACGGCGACGCGCGACATCTGGACGGGCGGCGAATCGCCTTATCTGCGCTACGGACTGACGGATTCCGGCGTGTCGGCCATGGCGATTCCGGGAACGCCCGGAGGCCAGCATACCGCCGACGGGCTGACCCACAACGAACGCGGAACGCCGTCGAGTCAGGCGCACGACCATGTCGCCCAGCTCGACAAGCGGCAGCGCAAGCTCGAAAATTTCGATTACTCCGACCATTGGGCCGAGATCGATGGCGACGGCGAGATCGCCGTCGTCACCTGGGGATCGTCCACCGCGCCCATTCGCGAGGCCATCGCGGCGGCCCGCGACCGCGGCGCAAAAATCAAGCTGATCGCGCTGCGGCTGATCGCGCCGGCCCAGCCGCAAAAACTTGCCGCGGCGCTAGCCGGCGTCAAACGCGTGCTTGTGATCGAACAGAGCCATAGCGGCCAGTTCTGGCGTTATCTGCGCGCGCACTACGATTTGCCGGGAGAGGTGACGCCAATCTTCCGATCCGGACCATTGCCGTTTCGCCCGGGCGAAATCGGCGGCTATCTGGCGCATGGAGGCCTGTGATGAACATTCAGAACAACGAACGGGCCTTCAAGCCCGCCGAATATAAATCGGCTGTCAAGCCTGTGTGGTGTCCGGGATGCGGCGACCATTCAGTCCTGCTGTCCATCCAGCGCGCCTTGGCCGAACTGGCGCTGCCGCCGGAAGAAGTGGCCGTCGTTTCCGGAATCGGCTGCTCGTCGCGCATTCCAGCCTACACCAATTGCTATGGCTTTCATGGCGTCCATGGGCGGTCGCTGGCGCTGGCCACGGGCCTCAAGGTCGCCCGGCCCGACCTGACGGTGCTGGTTGCGAGCGGCGACGGCGACGGCTTTTCCATCGGAGGCAACCATTTTCTCCATGCCTGCCGCCGGAATGTCGACCTGACTTATATCGTCATGGACAATCGGATCTATGGGATGACCAAAGGCCAGCCGTCCCCGACGACAGAACCCGATTGGGACACCGCGATCGCGCCCGGCGGCACCGGCCTCAGCCCGTTCCATCCCCTGGTGATCGCCCTCGCCTCGGGCGCGAATTACATCGCCCGCGCCTTCTCGGGCGACATCAGCGGCTGCGCGAAACTTATCGTCGACGCGATTCGTTCGCCGGGTTTCTCGTTCGTTCAGATTCTGTCGCCCTGTGTGACCTTCCGCCCCGACCAACAGAAAGGATGGAAGGATTTCATTCGCCCGGCGATGGTGCCGGAAACCGACGACCATGGCCGCGCCGCCCGTCGTTTGATGACGGATGACGGCTTCAACATTGGCGTGCTGTTCCGTGGCGCGCGACCGCCCTATCAGCCGCAACCGCTGGACCATCGCGATCCCTCGCATCTCGAAGCGGAGTTCGTTCTATGACTCAAGAAACCGAAGAAATGGAACTCGTTCGTGACTGGTCGATCACGGAGTTTTTCGCCCTGGCCAAAGCGATCGAGGCCGAAGCCGTCGAGCGTTACGATCTGCTGGCCGACCAGATGGAGGTTCACAACAACCGCGAAATCGCGGCGATCTTTCGCAAGATGGCGGCGATCGAGGGCCAGCATCAGCGGAAGATAGTCGATCGCGCCGCAAGTGCGGGCGTCGACGACAAAACCTCGTTCAGCTGGATAAGGCCCTCCGGGCCAGAGGCGATCGATTTCGAGGACGCGCATTACCTGATGACGCCGAATCAGGCCTTGCAGCTCGCGCGTTTCAATGAGCAGCGCGCCGTCGCCTTCTTCGAGGCGGTGGCGCGAAAGGCGAGCGACGGCCAGGTGCGCGCATTCGCGCTGGAACTGGCCAAGGAGGAGCGGCAACATGTCGTCTGGCTCGATCAATGGCTGCAGCAATTTCCTGAAACCGAAAACGGATGGGACGAAGACCCCGATCCGCCAATCTATTCGGAATAACGGCGCCCATTGAAGGAACGAGGAATGGCGCCTCTTCGGAGGCGTCATTTTTAATGGCGCCGGACGAAACGTTTCGGACGACCATCTGACGCGAAAGCCCCGCGCGAGGCGGGGCTTTCGGATTCAGTCCACGGGCGGACGCGCGAGATCAGAAAAACGCCTGGATCCCCGTCTGCGCGCGGCCCAAGATAAGGGCATGGACATCATGCGTGCCCTCGTAGGTATTGACCGTTTCCAGATTCGCGGCGTGACGCAGCACGTGATATTCGATCTGGACGCCATTGCCGCCGTGCATGTCGCGCGCCATCCGCGCAATGTCCAAAGCCTTGCCGCAATTGTTGCGCTTGATGAGTGAAATCATCTCCGGCGCCATTTTCTTCGCATCGAACAAGCGGCCGACCCGCAAGGCCGCCTGAAGGCCGAGCGTGATTTCCGTCTGCATGTCGGCAAGCTTCTTCTGCACCAGCTGCGTTGCTGCGAGCGGACGGCCGAACTGCTTGCGATCGAGCGTATATTGTCGCGCCCGGATCCAGCAATCTTCCGCCGCGCCCATCACGCCCCACGCGATGCCGTAGCGCGCGCGGTTCAGGCAGCCGAAGGGCCCCGAGAGGCCCGATGCGTGGGGCAGAAGGTTTTCTTCCGGCACGATCACGCCGTCCATCACGATTTCGCCGGTGATGGAGGCGCGCAAAGATAATTTGCCGCCGATTTTGGGCGCCGACAAACCCTTCATGCCCTTTTCGAGGATGAAGCCGCGGATCGCGTTGTCGTGCGCCGCCGATTTCGCCCAGACGATGAAAACATCGGCGATGGGCGAATTGGAAATCCACATTTTCGATCCGACGAGACGATAGCCGTCGGCGACCTTTTCCGCCCGGGTGCGCATCGATGCGGGATCGGAGCCGGCGTCGGGCTCAGTCAGGCCAAAACAGCCAACGAATTCGCCCGAAGCAAGTTTGGGAAGATATGTCTTCTTCTGCTCTTCGGAGCCATAGGCCTCGATCGGATACATCACCAGCGACGACTGCACGCTCATCATCGACCGATAGCCGGAATCGACGCGCTCCACCTCACGCGCCACTAGGCCGTAGGAGACATAGCTGGCGCCCGAACCGCCGTAATCTTCGCTGACCGTCACACCCAGCAGGCCAAGCTCGCCCATTTCGCTGAAAATAGCGCGGTCGGTTTTTTCGTTGAGATAAGCGTCGATGATGCGCGGCGCCAATCTGTCCTGGGCGTAATCGCGCGCGGTGTCACGGATCAGGCGCTCGTCGTCGAGCAACTGGTCGTCCAACAGAAACGGATCGTCCCAAACGAACCGCGGCGCGCGGGCGCCGATGTCTTTCGTTCCTGTAACCGTCTTCAGCTCCGCCATTTTCGTCCCCGTTCGTTTCTTAAACTAATAAAATGGTACCATAATACTTATTAAAGACAAGCCCGGAAAGGCGGCCGAACGATTCATTCCACCTTCGATTCAGGCGTTGGCGCCGAGCTTGTGGGAGGCCTTGGCGGCCGACGGGTCGGCCGCCGTCTCTTTTTGAATGACCTTGACGAGCGCCGCAATCGAAGTCGCGCGCAAGGACGCCAGCGCTATTTCATCGATTTCCCGCAACACCTTGCCGAGGGCGCGGCCCTCTGCGAAATCTGTCGGCGGCGCATCCTGCGCAGACGGGCCAATTTCTTCGAACAGCATGACCAGGTCGTAAAGCGTAACGCGTTTTGCGTTGCCGCAGAAACGGTAACCGCCGCCGACGCCGCGCACGGACTCGATCACATTGGCGCGCACCAGCGTGCGCAAGACCTTGGCGAGATGATTCAGCGAAATGTCATATTTGGCGGCGATTTCCGCCGCAGAGATCTGTCGGTCGACGTGAGCGGCAAGCTCCGTCACGGCGTAAAGCCCGCATAGCGTTGCCTTCTGTAGCTTCATTTTCTTGCCCTCTCCCTAGGGCCGAGGACTTGGCGGAATTACTCGAGATCTTTTTCAAGCTGGATAAACGGGCCCGTCATCATGCCCTGGCCGCGGAAAAAGGCCAAAACGAGCTCATTGCGCCGATCGAGCATCGTGCGAACCTTGTTGACGCCGGCGCGACGAAAGCCGTCCGCCAGAAAATCGAACAAACGGGTGCCAACGCTGTGGACCCGCGCGCTGGACTCGACTTCAAGCGCGAAGACCCAGCCCGACGGTTCGGAGCCAAATTCGAATGCCCGGATTTCCCCGCAGATGAAGCCGATGAGTCTTCCTCTGGATTCGGCGACAAAAAACGCGCGACCCGTCGCCGGATGACCCGAGATATGGTCGAAAAGCCCCTGCCAATAATCGCGTTTCAGCTGACCCGTCGACCTGGCGTCCAGATCGGCGATGTCAGACACATCCTCGGCGACGGCCGCGCGGATAACGACGTCGTCGACTGTCGCCGCGCCTGACTTGAACGAGGGGTTTCTCATTTCGTCGTCCGTTTTGTCCAATTCTCTCCTTTTATCCGCAAACATGTCGGACGCAAAGGCTTCTCAATCGCCATGGCGCGACGCGGCCTCCGCGTCGAGATCGCGGTCGAAGAACTCTTCGATCATCCGCAGAAGGCCGAGCTCCTCCTTCTCGATGTGGCCGCGCAGACCGGTGTCCACGACCCCGAAGAGGCGCCGGAAACGGGTAACGTCCAGGTCCGCCGTTAGCGCAGCCTCGAGAGGCGCGATCAGATCAAGAATCTCCGCGAACGCCTCATTGAGGGTCTGGTGCTCTTCGTCGAGGAGTTCGACGATATCACCGCAACCGCGCTCGATCAGGCGCGGAAAGACGAATTGCTCCTCGAAAGTGAAATGCTCGGTAATTTCTCCGCGTAGAGCGTGCGCAAGGTGGCGGGCCGCCGAGACGATCGCGGCGTCGTCGGCGTCTTGCCTGCGCAGCGCGGACGCGGTTCGCTCAAGGAGAACCAGCGCCGCTTCATGTTCATCGTGCAGCAATCGCGTGGTCGAATAGGCAAAGCTCATGTCTCTCTCCTTTCGCTTCGGGATTCGAGGCCTGATCGGCGCGCCAATCACAGCGCCTTGGACAGGCTGACGCGCTGCGCCGGCGTAAATCCCAGTCGTCCAAGGAAAGCGAGCAGTGCGAACTCGTCCCAACGGGCTTCGGTGCGAATGCGCTCGACGCGCAGAGCCTCCAGACTCGCGAGCAATTGCCGCATCATCGCGCGGCCGATTCCGCGGCCGACGAGGTCCGGATCGACGGCGAGGGTGTCCATCACGGCCTCGCGCGACGTCTGGCCGAATTCCCCGTAATCGACGCGCGCCATGACGAAACCGGCGGTCGTATCGTCCGCCTCGGCCAGCATTGAAAGACGGACGCCTTGTTCGCGCAGGGAGTCGGCGATCTTGCGCGCGTAATAGACGGAACGGTCACGGCCGGTGAGGCGTCGGTCGATGGCGGCCACCGCGCGCAGGTCATCTCGGCTCATCGCGCGCAAGGGCGTTCCATTAGCCGAATAATCCTGGGTGTCGTCCAGTTGATGCTCGCCCACGGCGACCTCGCCGTCTGTCCGGGCGCTGGACCGCTCCAGAACGAGGCGCTCGCCGAGCTTGAATCCGACCGCGGCAAGAAAATTCACAATTTGGCGATCTGCCCATTGAACCTGGGTGCGCAACTCGCGCACGCCCAAAAATTTCGCCATATCCTCCAGATGCGCGAGCAAGGCCCGCGCGCCGCCCTGCCCACGCGCAAGAGCGTTGATCGCGATCGCGTCAAGCACGGCGACGGGATGCGAACCGCCGAATTCGCCGTCGAGAATCTGGGCGAGCACGTGGCCTTGCAGCGCGCCATCATGAACCAAACCGAGTGAGATGAAAGCTCGCGGCTCTGCCTGACCCGTCTTGAGCCGGTTCTCGAAAAAGGCGTGGCGCGATTGCCCCGACGCGGCCTGGTCAAGCTCGACGACCTGGTCGAGATCGCGGATAGTCAACGAGCGGACGGAGTTGCGGGTTTTGAGGTCGGCCGCGTCGGGCATCTTGTTCTCCCTTCGACACAAACGGTTCTGGGTGGAGGATTAAAATCGTATTTTGATACCATAATACATATTTTATTTTGCGCAATCGCAATTTCTCGGATCGGCTGAAATTACGCGGTGATTTGAGAGCGAGGCGCCGGCCCACGGTCAGCTCTGCGACAACGGACGTCGGACCGTTCTCGAACGGCAACACGGGCGAGAGGGCCGCGGGATGAGTGGCGGAAGCGCCAGATTTTCGCGGTGTGGAAATCACTCCAGCACACCGAGGCGCTCGTCCGAGCGGCTTTGCGGACGGCGACACTTTCTTAAGTTATTACGTCTCTT
>JAJXYV010000087.1 GCA_021780435.1 Pseudomonadota bacterium | reverse complement strand
TGTGATCCGTTTCGCGATCGCAGACAATTTCAAGACCGGCGACTCGGTCGTCTATTCGCCCAATGGAAACGGCGACATCGGTCTCACGGCGGGCGCGACCTATTGTGTCCGCGTGATCGACCCTTACACGATCGAGCTTTACGACACACTCGCGGGCGCCAAGGCGGCGGCGGACACGGTCTCTGCGTCGAATGTCAGCGGCAACGCCATCAACATTGCGAACAGCTTCACCAACGGCGAGGCCGTCACCTACAAAGCGCCGGCGCCGATCGCATTCAACACCGGCGCCGTGAACGTGTCGATCAATAGCGACGGGTCGCTGAGCGCCGCCTCCGGAGCCAACAATATTCTGGTCGGCAGCAACACCGGGCTCCAAACCGGCGACGCGGTCGTGTACCACACGAACGACACGAGCGGTTCGCCGATCGGCGGCCTCACGAACGGGACAACCTATTATGTCATCACGACCAGCGATTCGCGGCTGATCCAGCTCGCGGCGAGCTATGCCGACGCCACGGCCAAAACCCCGACGGCCATCACGCTCACCCCGGACCAGAGCGCCACGGGCGAGTCGTATCAGGAGGAATTCACCCAGGCGCCGATCGGTGGCCTGACGGATGGCGTCACCTACTATGTCGCGAACAAGACCTCGACCTCGTTCCAGCTGGCGGCGACCTACGCGGACGCCACGGCGCAAACCCCGACGGTCATCGCGCTGACGGCGCCAGGCAACAAAGGCGTGACGCATCAGTTTTTCGCCGCCGGCGTCAATCTCGTCGATACCGGCGCAACCGGCCAGGAAAAGCTGTACATCGATCTGACGGGAGCCGGCAGCGGCACGACGCAGGAACTGCTCGGCCCGGCCGGCGTTTCGCTGCGCACGATCTCGCCGCCCGCGGGCAACGGCGTCTCCACTGCTTCGGCCAAGGGCGGCAGCGGCGGTGGAATCGAGGTGAGCAAGCCGACCGCGGAGGTGGTCTCGACCTATACGGTGTCTGCGGCGATCAGTGCGACGCTCGTCGACGCCGGCGGCAACGTGACCGTTTCCACCAACTCGCAGCCGAATGAGTCCGCATACGCGCAGAACGGCTCGGGCGGCGCCATCAATATCGGCAATGCCGAGGCGGACATTACATTCACCAACAACAACACCACGACAATCGGCGGCGCCACGACGATCACCGCTGGCGGCGACTTTTCGATGATTGCCGACAACGCCTTCAACTTCACGGACGACTCGACCGCCCAGGGCGGCGGCTTCATCAGCTCGGCCTCTTCCACCGCGAATATTCACCTGAACAGCACGACGAACGCCAATATCGGCGCCGACGCCAATATCACGGCAAGCAGCGTCGACATCGAGGCGCTGATCTCGTCGAGTCACGCAAGTACGACGGCGGAAGCACAAGGCGGCGGCCTGTTCGGCGACGTCAACGCCAATGGCGACATCAACGGCACGTCGACCGCCAATGTGACGATCGGCGGCGGCGGAACCGTCATCGACGGCATCTATGGCGTCACGATCAAGGCCGACCAGAACGACTTCAACGTCAATCCGTCCACCGACAGTTCGTTCTTCATCGGGATCGGCCCGACCATTACGAGCGCGAACAATAACACCAGCCTGGTCGAGAACGTTTATGGGCTCGCCGGTTCGACGATCATCGCGGGCCCGCCCAGCGAGAGCGATCCCCAGGCTCTGTACGTCGAGGCAAACGGGAACCAAAGCAGCGGCGGCGGATCCGAGACCCATGATATCGCGTGGTCCACGGATGTCATCATATACCAGGGCGCGAGCCCCTGGCTGGTCGTCGACGCCAGCGGCGACATCGTCAAGGCCGTCAATGTTACGGTGAATGGCGGGAACAGCACCGTGGGGTCGTCAGCGGTGAGCGGCGGCGCCATCTCGGTCGACCCGATCGCCAACCAGGGCGGGAGCGAAGCCGTCTTCAATTCGCCCGGCAAACATATCGACCTCAACACCACTGAGCCGACTTTCCAGTTCCGCGATAACTTCCAGCAGGTGCTGATCACCAACGAGTCGCAATACAACCTGGTCATCAACGAGATCGACGTCATCGACCGCAGTCTCGCGCAGCCGAAGGTGGAGCTGGACGGGACGAGCATCGGCCTCACGTTCCTGCTGAAGCAGGTTTTCACGCCGACGCTGGTCGATATCAGCAATTTCGGCGCCGGCAATATCGTGCTGCAGGGCGATAAAACCAGCGCGGCATGGACGGCCACGGGCAGCCTGATCGAGAACCCGATCGGCGAGACCCGCATCCTCAACGCCGGCGGCAACATCGTCTCGGCCGGCTCTTGGGCGATCATCCGCACAAATACCCTCGGCAACCAGTTCGCGACGCTCCTGCCGGGCGAATCCTTCCATGGCATTCAGGCGACGCTCGGCAGCATCGGCGCTGTTGGCGCGCTGGTGAACGTGCAGTTGGTGCAAAGCGCCGGTCGCAACGAACAATTGTACGCCAACGCTGGCGGCAACGTGTACCTGAACCTGACCGGGCTGCTGCGCGACCCGGCGGTGAGCGACTTCACCGTGCATATCGACTCGATCGTGGCGGGCGGCGACGCCAGCGTGCAGCTGCAGAGCAGCTTGCAGCAAACCACGGTGTCCGGCGACCTCGGCGGCGTCCTCGTCACCGTGCCGCCCAATTCAAAGAGCGGCGTGTTCTACCAGCAGTTCACCTACTTCAATCCCGACAGCAACCCGAATACTCCGCTGGACGTCGGCGTATTCGGGGCAGGGACAACCACGATCGCCAGCACATACGATTTCCGGCAGCGCGACAATACGCTGACGCCCACGACAATGCCGGGCGTCACGGCGGGCGGCGACATCAGCGTCACCGCCGCCAATCCGCTGCCGACGGATCCGATCATCAACGTCTACGCGATCACCGAACTTTCGGGCAGCGCCGATATCATCAACGTTCTGACCAATGGCTATATCACCCTGATGGAGGAGACCGGCGACCTGCGGGCCGGCGTCATCACCTCGACCGCGAATAATGTGAAACTTTACTCGCCGGCGCGGATCGTCGACGGCCTGAACGATCCCGCCGGAACGGACACCAACGTGACCGGGGTGAACATCACCCTGACCGCCGGCGACAACAACCTCGGCCAGCCGAACAGCCAGTCCGGCGCGGGCGGCATTGGGACGCCGGAGGATTTCCTCACCATCCACGTGAACGTTCTGGACGGGACTGGGACCGGGCTTGGCGTTCTGAACGCCTTCGACACGGCCGCCGCCTCGACCCAGGGCGTCTTTATCACCGAAACGATTGGCGACCTCGAGGTCGATACCGTCACCACCAACGGCGATGTTTCGCTGGCGACCGAGAACGGCTCGATCCTCGATGCGCGCAATGGCGGCGTCGGCATGGATGCGCCGGCCAATGTCATCGGCAACACCATCGACCTGTATGCGCTCGGCGGAAACATCGGCGACCCGAGCGGCGGCAACGATCTCAAGATCAATTCGCACAATGGCGCGCCTGGGACGATCGGCGCCGAGGCCACCGACAACGTCGATCTGACCCAAGTCACCGGCAACGCCCAAGTGGCGCTGATCGAGGCGCTGACGGGCAACATCCGGTTCACGGTGCGCCAGAACGGGGTTGCGGGCGAGGATCTCGTTCTGTTGAACTCCGGATCGGTGCTGTTCCGCTCGAACACGCCGGAGACGGAGACGCACGGCTTGATCGATGCGCCGTTGGGCTCGGTCCTCTTGCGCGTCGGCGGCAACGTGACCATCCTGCCGAACGCGCAGATCAAGGCAGGCGACAACATCACCGTCTATGGAGACTTCGCCCGGGTGGACGAGCTTTCCAGCGGCGTTTCGGTCAGCGATCCGCTTCCTTCCGTCGGGACCATTATCACCGTGGAAGGGACGATCGACGCCGGGAAGTCGATCGCGATCTACGGCGGGATCAACCCTGCCGTCACCGCGGTGACGACCGGCCTTGGCGACCAGATCATCCTGTGGGGCAGCATCACCGCGCCGGAGACCGACGTCTATGCCGGTTCCGGCATCAACGCGGGGGGCGGCGTCAACCCCGTGATCGCCCTCAACCCGACCAATAACGACGGCTT
>JAJXYV010000080.1:10965-16558 GCA_021780435.1 Pseudomonadota bacterium | reverse complement strand
AGGAAACCCGAAAAGGCGCCAAGCCGGGACGGCTTGCGCTTTTTTTCCGGCGGCGGCGGAGGAGCAGCCTCCGGCTGCAAGGCTTCGGACGGGCTCAGGGCGCCCCGCCGGCCAAACAGGCTCGCACCCGAGCCGCCGGGCCGGGCGCCGTCGCCCGGGCGCGCCGATTTGGACCGCGCCTCGGCGGCCGGATCGGATCCCTGCTCTTGGTCGGTCATCCCGGATGCGCCTCGCTCCGGATCTGAATTCGCTGGCCAGCCAACGATTTCACCTCCGGACTTCGTTGTTTTGACGAGATTTCCGAAATCTCGCCCGAAATACCGCCCCTACCGCCAGGGCGGCGATCTGTTCCGGCAGTGTGCCGGAATTTATGGCAAAATCAGGATCGGTCAGGGGAAGCGCCGCATCACGATCGAAGCATTGGTGCCGCCGAAGCCAAAAGAGTTAGACAGGACAATGTTAATTTCGCGTTCGCGCGGCTTGTGCGGCACGAGGTCGATCGCCGTCTCGAAAGCGGGATTGTCGAGATTGAGGGTGCTCGGCGCGATCTGGTCGCGCAGCGCCAGGATCGAGAAGATCGCCTCGACGGCGCCCGCCGCGCCCAGCAGATGGCCGACAGAGCTCTTGGTCGAGGACATCGATATCTTGCTGGCGGCGTTGCCGACGACCCGCTCGACCGCCTTGAGTTCGATTCCGTCGGCCATGGTCGAGGTGCCGTGGGCGTTGACGTAATCAATATCGGACGCCGAAATCCCGGCGCGCTTTATCGCCGCCTGCATGCAGCGGAAGGCGCCGTCGCCATCCTCGGACGGCGCCGTAATGTGGTAGGCGTCGCCGGACATGCCGTAGCCGATGACCTCGGCATAGATGCGCGCGTTGCGCGCCTGGGCGTGCTCGAGCGATTCGAGCACGACGGATCCCGCGCCCTCGCCCATGACGAAGCCGTCACGGTCGCGGTCATAGGGGCGCGACGCCGCCTTGGGATTGTCGTTGAAGGCGGTCGCCAGAGCCTTGCACGCCGCAAAGCCCGCGATGCCGATGCGGTTGCAGGCCGATTCCGCGCCGCCGGCGACCATGACCTCGGCGTCGCCGAGGGCGATGAGGCGAGCAGCGTCGCCGATGGCGTGGGTGCCCGTCGAACAGGCGGTGACGACGGCGTGGTTCGGCCCCTTCAGGCCGTGCATGATCGAGATCTGGCCGCCGATGAGGTTGATCAGCCGGCCGGGCACGAAGAAGGGCGACACGCGTCGGGCGCCCTTCTCGAACATGGTGATCGAGGTTTCATAGATACCGCCGAGGCCACCGATGCCGGAGCCCATCAGAACGCCGGTTTCGATCTGTTCCTGATAGGACTTGGGCGCCCAATTGGCGTCTTTCAGCGCCTGGGTCGCGGCGGCGACGCCATAGATGATGAAGTCGTCGACCTTGCGCTGCTCCTTGGGCTCCATCCAGTCGTCCGGATTGAAGGCGTCGACGGCGGCGCCGGGCTTTCCCGCGCGCGGCACCTGCATGGCGATCTTGCAGGGAATATCGGAGACGTCGAAACCCTCGATTGGCCCTGCCCCGCTCTCGCCCGCCAGCAGGCGCTTCCAGGTTTCCTCCACGCCAGAGGCGAGCGGCGAAACCATGCCCAATCCCGTTACGACGACCCTGCGCATAGGCTCCCTCGGATCTTGCTGTCGGCGCGGAAGGCGCGGAGCCCTCGGACACGGCCGATTTTTTCTTCACCGCCAGCGGCGACGCCTTTTACGCTGCAAAACGTAGCTGTTGCAACGTGAATCGCGCGCGCCCGGCCCTGGCCGAACGCGCGCGAAAACCTTTTCCTGAACAGGGATCAGCCTTGGGCCGTGGCCTTTTCCAGGAACTTCACGGCGTCGCCGACCGTCACGATCGTCTCCGCGGCGTCGTCCGGAATTTCAACGCCGAACTCTTCCTCGAAGGCCATGACCAACTCGACGGTGTCGAGCGAATCGGCGCCCAGGTCGTCGATGAAATTCGCGCTGTCGACCACCTTGTCGGCCTCGACGCCGAGATGTTCGATCACAATCTTCTTCACGCGCTCGGCGACATCGCTCATTTTGGCATCCTCATTATCTTGAACTGACGGCGCGCCGGCTTCGAGGCCGGGGCGCGGGAGTAACGGATCCGCCGACGCGAAAATTGCCGCCGTGCAGCGAAATTTCACACGTTGGAACGTACAAACCGAGGCTTGCTAACACACTTCCGTCACGATTGCGAGGCCCACGTGCGCGGAATGGCGCCGCACGCGAACGGAACACGCAAGGGCTTCAAATCATTGCCATTCCGCCATTCACATGCAGCGTCTGACCGGTGACGTAGCCGGCCTCTGAACTGGCGAGATAGACGCAGGCGGCGCCGATGTCCTCGCCCTTGCCGAGATGGCCGGCGGGAATTGTCGCCAGAATCGACTCCCGCTGCTTGTCGTTCAACACGTCGGTCATCGGGCTGGCGATGAAGCCCGGCGCGACGCAATTCACGGTGATCCCGCGCGAGGCGACCTCGGCGGCGAGCGATTTGCTCATGCCGATCAGGCCCGCCTTGGACGCGGCGTAATTGCCTTGGCCGGGATTGCCGGTCACCCCGACGACCGAGGTGATGTT
The DNA here is from genome assembly GCA_021780435.1 of Pseudomonadota bacterium. Taxonomy (GTDB): domain Bacteria; phylum Pseudomonadota; class Alphaproteobacteria; order Rhizobiales; family Beijerinckiaceae; genus Rhodoblastus. Next base: position 13,937 of record JAJXYV010000080.1, on the reverse strand, counting down.
GATGATCCGGCCGAAGCGGCGCTTCATCATGCCCTTCACCGCGGCGCGCGACAGGCGGAAGGCGGAGGCGAGATTGACGGTCAGCACCGTCTCCCAATCCTCGTCCTTCATCCGCATGAACAGGCCGTCGCGCGTCACCCCCGCATTGTTGACCAGAATATCGACCGGGCCGGCGAGCGCCTCCGCCTCGGGGACGAGCTTTTCCACCGCTTCCTTGTCGGAAAGGTTGCAGGGCGCGACAAAGGCGCCCTCGCCGAGTTCCGCGGCCAGGGCGTCGAGAGCCTCGCGGCGGGTTCCCGAAAGCACGACCTTCGCGCCTTGCCCGTGCAACGCGCGGGCGATTGCGGAGCCGAGACCACCGCTGGCGCCGGTGACGAGAGCGGCGCGGTTCCTCAAATCAAACATGAAAAACTCCGTATAAGCGTTCACGCAGTCAGCGCAAAACTTTCGACCTCGGCCGGAACGCCGACATTGAGCGCCTGCGCGCCCGGCGCTGTGCGCTTGACGAGGCCGGCGAGAACCTTGCCGGCGCCGATCTCGACGAAGAGATTGACGCCCTTGCCGTGCATGAAGCCCATGCATTCGCGCCAGCGCACGGTTCCGCAGACCTGCGCGACCAGCAGCTTGCGAATTTCATCGGGGTCGCGCGCCGGGGCTGCGGTGACATTGGCCACGACGTCGACCACGGGCGGCTTGATGGCGGTTTCGGCCAGGGCCTGGCGCATGGCGTCGGCGGCCGGCGCCATCAGCGCGCAATGGAAGGGCGCGGACACCGGCAGCAGCATGGCGCGCTTGATCCCGTTTTCCCGGGCGATCTCGATCGCCAGATCGACCGCCTTTTTCGCGCCCGAAACGACGATCTGCCCGCCGCCATTGTCATTGGCGACTTCGCAAAGCTGGCCCGATGCCGCGGCCGCCTCCAGCGCGATCCTGGCCGCCTGCTCCGGCTCGGCGCCGAGAAGCGCGGCCATGGCGCCCTCGCCTACGGGGACCGCCTTCTGCATGGCTTGGCCGCGCAGGCGCAAAAGGCGCGCGGCGTCCGAAATCGTCAGGGCGCCGGCAGCCGCGAGCGCGGAATATTCACCGAGGGAATGGCCGGCGACGAAAGCCGCGTCGCGCGCGACATTCACGCCCTTTTCCGCCTCCAGCGCCCGCAGCGCGGCGAGGCTCACCGCCATCAGGGCCGGCTGGGCGTTCGCGGTCAGGGTCAGTTCGGCGGCGTCGCCCTCGAACATCAGCGCCGAAAGCTTTTCGCCAAGCGCGGCGTCCACTTCGTCGAAGACCGCGCGCGCGGCGGGAAAAGCGTCATGAAGGGCCTTGCCCATGCCGATCGCCTGCGAACCCTGGCCTGGAAAAAGAAATGCGACGCTCACCTGCGATCCCGCCTGTCTTTGGTTAATTGGCGCTGGCATTGGCGCCCGTTAGGGCGGCTGTCAAGATCGCGGGCCGAAAGAACAAGGCGATGGCTCGGGATTCGCGCGCAGAAATACTTTTTCTTCACGTCTATAGGCGAAAAAGGACGGGTTTCGCGCCGCGCGGCCATGTTGGCCGGCGCCGCGCCGGGAGAACTCCCGGTTCCATTGCGCTTCATGTCAGAAGCCCCATCCGTCCGGACACGGAACGCCGCGTCTGGACTTCGGTTCGGGTTTCCAATGTTCGCAATGTTTTGCTTTTCCAGCCGTGACGAACCCGATACCGCGCTGCCGCCGCCGGTTTACCGGGCGCTGATCGAATCCCTGTTCAAGGGCGCCGCCGCCAACTCCGCCAATGTCCTCGCCTATATCCTGCTTGCCGTCTATCAGTGCCGGCGCGCCGCGGACCAGCATGTTGTCGCGGCGTCGATTCTGATAGTCGTCGCCGGATTCGTGCGCATTTTCGTCGAACGCGGGCAGCACCGGCTGTTTCTGGAACACGACGGACGCGGACTGGCGACGGTCGCCTCGATCCGGCGCAGCGAATTGCGCTATCTCGCGGTGATGGCGGCTTTCGCCCTGGCTCTGGGAAGCCTGCAGTTTTTCGTTCTTATGGATGATGACATCGGAGCTGATCGACTGATGACGCTGAGCGCTTGCGTCGCCTTTCTCGTGAGCAGCCCTGCCCGTTGTTCGGGTTCGCCGCGCATCGTCGCCGTCCAGGCCTGGCTGATCGTCCTGCCTTTCGCCGCCGCCATGATCGTGATCGGCGGCGCGGGCAGCTATCTCGGACTCGCCCTTGCGGCGCTGATCCTGCGCCACATGCGCGCAATGACCAAGACGCTCCACGGCACGCAGGTCTCGATGCTGCTGGCGCGGCGCGGCGCCGAGGATGTCGCGGACAAGTTCGACACCGCGCTGAACAATATGACGAGCGGGCTGGTGATGATCGACCGCCAATCGCGGATTCAGGTCGCCAATTGGCAATTCGCCGACATCTTCGGACTCGCGGCGCCGCCGGTCGACCTTCACGTCTGGCGATTGATCGACAGATTCATTGCCCCGCTGATCGAGCAAGACGAGGCCGCAGCAATGGTCCGAGGCTTCTTCGACGGCGACGGCGACGACAATTGCGAATTGCGCCTTGCCGACGGACGTATTCTCGCCTTGTCCCGCCAACCCATGCCGCAAGGCGCAGTCGTCACGGTCGCCGACGTCACCGCCGAACACGCGGCGGAAGAATATGTCCGGCGCATGGCCCGGTACGACCCCGTCTGCGGCCTGCCGAACCGCGCCAACTTTGCGGAAAAGCTCGCCACGGCATTGGCTTCCGACCGCGAAAACGCGCATTTCTGCCTGCTGTCGATCGACCTCGATCGCTTCAAGGAGGTCAATGACAGTCATGGCCATCAGGTGGGCGATCAACTGCTGGCCATGGCCGGCGAACGCCTGCGCGCCGCGGCGGAGCCAGGCTTCGTGGCGCGGTTCGGCGGCGATGAATTTTCCGTCCTGCTGCCGACCGCGAACCTCAAGAGGATCGAAGAGATCGGCGCGGCCATC
>JAJXYV010000080.1:0-10865 GCA_021780435.1 Pseudomonadota bacterium | reverse complement strand
CATGGCCGGCGAACGCCTGCGCGCCGCGGCGGAGCCAGGCTTCGTGGCGCGGTTCGGCGGCGATGAATTTTCCGTCCTGCTGCCGACCGCGAACCTCAAGAGGATCGAAGAGATCGGCGCGGCCATCATCCGCGCCCTGTCGCAGCCTTTCGAAATCGACGCGCGCATCGTGCGGATCGGCGCAAGCGTCGGCGCGGCCATCTACCCGGACGACGCGGCGGACGACGCGCCCGAATCCCTGATCAAGGCCGCCGACATGGCGCTTTATGGGGCCAAGGCCGCCGGGCGCGGCGCGATGAAATTCTTCGCCGAGGAAATGGCCCACGCCGTTCGCCGCCGTCGGCAACTGGGCGAGGAATTGCGCAAGGCGGTCGCGCGGGGCGAAATGTCGCTGGTCTACCAGCCGATCGTCGACATTGCGGATGAGAGCGTCACCGCCGTCGAAGCCCTGTTGCGCTGGACCCACCCGGAGTTCGGCGCTGTCGGGCCCGGCGAATTCGTGCCGGTCGCCGAAGAAAACGCCACGATCGTCGAGATCGGAGATTTCGTCCTGCGCCAGGCCTGCCGCGACGCCCTGTCCTGGCCGGACTCCGTCCGGGTCGCGGTCAATCTTTCCGCCCTGCAGTTCGAGCGCGGCGATCTGGTCGCGACGGTAACGGCCGCGCTCGCGGAAAGCGGCTTGCCCGCGTACAGGCTCGAGCTTGAAATCACCGAGACCATCTTGATCTGCAACCACGAAACCGTGCTGACGACGTTGAACAGGCTGCATGGTCTCGGCGTTCACGTCGCGCTCGACGATTTCGGAACCGGCTATTCCTCGCTGAGCTATCTCAACGATTTCGCCTTCGACAAGGTCAAGGTCGACCAGAGCTTCGTTCGCGCCATTGGCGCTCCGGACAACGCCAAGGCTGCGAGCATCATCCGCGCCGTCAACGCCATCGGGCGCGACCTGCGCATGGGCGTCGTGGTCGAAGGCATCGAGACGCAGGACCAGCTTTCCGCGATCCAGGCGCTTGGCGTCAGGGGCGCCCAGGGTTATTTCTTCAGCCGCCCCGTCCCGGCCGCGGACATCGGCGTCTACCTCCTGAAACGGATGGCCGAGCGGGCCCGGCGCGCCGGGGCCCCGCGCCATCGCGCGGAGGCCGGGTGAGCGCGCGGCCTTCGCGCCGGAAAGTGCGCAAGTCCGCGGGTCACGCCTTGCCTTTCGGGAAAATTCCGCTATAAGCGCGGCTTCGTCCTCCGGCCGGGGGCTGAACGGAAGGGCTGTTCGCAGCCAGGGCTCGCCCGTCTTCCCGTGTTCCCGCCTTCGAAAACTTCCATTGAGCGGTTGGCGCAAGCCAGTGCGAGATGGGGAACAAACCGTCGGGCCTTTCTCCGGGCTCGAAGGGCTCCGCGCCGGGAAGGACGCAACGAAAGAGAAAGGCTTAACATGGCTCTCTATGAGCATGTCTACCTTGCTCGTCCGGATCTCACCGCCCAGCAGGCGGAAGCCCTGACCGAGCAGTTCAAGACGACCATCGCCAATCTCGGCGGCACGGTCGGCAAGGTCGAATATTGGGGCGTCAAGTCCCTCGCCTATCGCATCAAGAAGAACCGCAAGGCGCACTTCACGCTGATCAACCTGGACGCCCCGCCGGCCGCTTTGGCCGAGGCCGAGCGCCAATGGTCGATCAGCGAAGAAGTCCTGCGCTTCATGACCGTCCGCGTCGAGGCGCTCGAAGACGGTCCGTCCGCCATGCTTCGCAAGCGCGACGACGACGACCGTGGCGAGCGCGGCGACCGTTCCGACCGCCCCGCGCGCAGCCCGAGCGGCCGCCCGCCGCGCCCGCGCCGTGAGGAAGGCGCCGAAGGAGGACAGTTCTGATGACCGCAGCCGCCGGCCCCGCCCGTCGCCCCTTCTTCCGCCGTCGCAAGACCTGCCCCTTCTCAGGCCCGAACGCGCCGAAGATCGACTACAAGGACACCCGTCTGCTGTCGCGCTACATTTCCGAGCGCGGCAAGATCGTGCCCTCGCGCATCACGGCCGTCTCGGCCAAGAAGCAGCGTGAACTGGCCCAGGCCATCAAGCGCGCCCGCTTCCTCGGCCTGCTGCCTTACGTGATCGTGTAAGTCGGCCCTCGCCGCCTTTCGCGCGGCGCGACGCCAGTTTCGAGATAGACGCGCCGCGCAAGCGCGGCGCCTCCAGAGTTGGGGCGGGCCTGGACCCGCCTCTAACCGGCAAGTCACCGGGACAGCGAAAAGATGAACGACAACAATCCGCCGGCCAATTGGCCCGACCGCGCCGTGGGTTTCGGAGCCGGCCTCGCCAGCGCCCTTCTTTTCGTCGTTTCGACGCGAGGCTCCAGCCTCGCCATGATTCTCGCCTATTTTTCGCCCCTGCCGCTGATGATCGGCGCGGCAGGCTTTTCCTTTCCCGCGGGCATCTTAGGAGCGCTCGTCGGCGCCGGCCTGCTCGCGGTTGCCGCCCTGCCGCCCTTCGCGGTGGGCTATCTGTTCGGCTTCGCCTTGCCGGCGGCCCTGCTCGCGGGCATGATTCAGACCGCCCTGCCCTCCCGCGACAAGACCGCGCCTGCGCCCCGCTTCGCCACGCCCGGCGAGATGCTCGAGGCGGTCATCGTTCTGACGATCGTCGTCACGGGCCTCGGCGTCACCTTTCTCGTCGTCCATTACCATGGCTTCGAACCGGCGCTCGACGCCATCGTCAAGCATTTCGCTCCCGCGCTCGACCAGATCGCCGCCGATCTCGGCCCGGTCGCTCCGGATGTGGACGCGGAGGCGATCAAGCAGCTCACCGTGATGAGCGCGCCGGCGGGCGTCGCCGCTTCGCAGACGCTGCTGTTGGCCGTCAACCTCTGGCTGGCCGCGCGAACCATCGAGATTTCCGGACGGCTTCGCCGCCCTTGGCCGGCCCTGCCCGAAAATCTCGCTTTGCCCCGCTTCATCGCGCCGATCTTCCTGATCGCCGCGGGCGTGACCTTCAGCGGCGGGCTCCCCGCCGTCGTCGGAGGGATCGTCGCCGCCGCGAGCGGCTTCGGCCTGGCCTTGCAGGGGCTGGCCGCCTTGCACGGCCTGTCGCGCAACGCGGGCTTTCGCGGCGCGTGGCTCGCTGCGCTCTATGCCGCTGTGATCGTCCTGGAACCCTGGTCGATCATCATTCTCGCCCTGTTCGGCCTGGTCGAGTCCGTCTTTTCCCTCCGCGCCCGCAAGGCGCGCCGCAATAAACCCGAAAACTGAAAAACAGGAGTCAAAGCCATGGAAGTCATTCTGCTTGAACGCGTCGCCAAGCTCGGCCAGATGGGTGAGGTCGTCCGCGTCCGCGACGGCTACGCCCGCAATTTCCTGCTGCCGCGCGGCAAGGCGCTCCGCGCCACCGAGGCGAACAGGAAGCATTTCGACAGCCAGCGCGCCCAGCTTGAAGCCCGCAACCTCGAGCGCAAGGGCGAGGCCCACGCCGTCGCCGAGAAGCTGAACGGCCAGACCTTCGTCATCCTGCGCCAGGCTGGCGAGTCCGGCCAGCTCTACGGGTCGGTCTCGACCCGCGACATCGCGGACGCGGCAACCGCCGGCGGCTTCACCGTGGAGCGCCACCAGATCCTGCTCAACGCCCCGATCAAGACGCTGGGCCTGCACAAGGCTCCCGTCCATCTGCATCCGGAAGTCGATGTCGAGATCATCGTGAACATCGCCCGTTCCGCCGAGGAGGCCGAGCGTCAGGCCAAGGGCGAATCGGCCGTGGTCCGTGAGGAGACCTCCATGGCCGACCTCGGCCTCGAAGTCGGCGCGGCTCTGGCCGAAGCTGGCGACGTCGAGCTCTGATCCCAGCGAAATCGCTCGCGAATTCAGGCCGGGCGGGAGCGATCCCGCCCGGCCTTTTTTGCGCGTGGCATTGACGCCAGCGTCAAGCGAATTTGCGTCTTCACGGCCGGATTCTCGATGGGGTGTGGATAGCGAGGACGATCCCGCGCCATTAACGATTCATTGATTTCTCGCGCCGCCGGACGTGGCACAAAGACATTGCGGCCGGACGTGGTCATTGCGTATTCCGTCGCGAAAATCCGATAATCTCCCTTGATTCGTCGCGACGGCCGCGCCGTCGCGTCAGGAATGGCGCTTTCCATGGCCGCATTGGAAAAAAGAACCGACCGCACCCTGGTGGCGGTCGCCGCTCCCGAAGCCAGCATTCGCACCCCGCCCGCCAATATCGAGGCGGAACAGGCGCTTCTGGGGGCGATCCTCGTCAATAACGACGCCTTCGACCGCGTTTCCGACTTCCTCAGGCCCGAACATTTCGCGGAAGAGTTGCACCGCCGCATCTACGAGACGGCGGGCCAGCTGATCCGCGCCGGCAAGCTCGCCACCCCCGTGACGCTCAAGACCTTCCTCGGCGATCATGACCTCGGCGGCCTGACCATTCCGCAATATCTGGCGCGGCTGGCGGCGGAAGCGACGACGATCATCAACGCAATCGATTACGGCCACGCCATCCACGATCTCGCGGTGCGCCGCGAGCTGATCACGATCGGCCAGGATGTCGTCAACACCGCCTATGACGCGGGTGTCGAACACAGCCCGCGCGGCCAGATCGAGGAGGCCGAGCGCAAGCTCTACGCCATCGCCGAGACAGGCCGCTACGAGGGTGGGTTCCATCGTTTCTCGGAAGCGCTGGCCAGCGCCGTGGACATGGCGGCGCGCGCCTGGGAGCGCGAGGGCGGCCTCTCCGGCATCGCCACCGGCATGAACGATCTCGACCGGATGATGGGCGGCCTGCAGGCGTCGGACCTCATCATCGTCGCCGGGCGCCCCGGCATGGGCAAGACGGCCCTCGCCACCAATATCGCCTTCAATGTCGCCCGCGCCTATCGCAGCGAGACGCGGCCGGACGGCGCCAATGTCACGCTGAACGGCGGCATTGTCGGCTTCTTCTCGCTGGAAATGTCCTCCGAACAGCTCGCCACCCGCATCATCGCCGAACAGGCCGAGGTGCCGGGCTACAAGATCCGGCGCGGCGACATCACCGAGGTTGAATTCCACCGCATTTCCCAGGCCGCGCGGGAAATGCAGTCCATTCCCTTCTATATCGACCACACGGGCGGCATTTCCATCGCCCAACTGACCGCCCGCGCGCGCCGCCTCAAGCGTCAGCGCGGTCTCGACCTGCTGGTGGTGGATTATCTCCAGCTGCTGTCCGGCTCACGTTCGCGCGGCGACAACCGCGTGCAGGAGCTGACCGAAATCACCACCGGCATGAAGGCTTTGGCAAAGGAATTGAATGTGCCCATCATCGCCCTGTCGCAATTGTCGCGTCAGGTGGAGGCGCGCGACGACAAGCGGCCGCAATTGTCGGACCTGCGCGAATCCGGCTCGATCGAACAGGACGCGGACGTCGTGATTTTCGTCTATCGCGAGGAATATTACCTCAAGAACAAGCAACCACGCGAGGGCACGGCGGAATTCACGGCCTGGGTGAGCGAGATGGAGCGCGCCCACGGCAAGGCCGAGGTGATCATCGGCAAGCAGCGCCACGGGCCGACCGGCACGGTGGAGCTGGCCTTCGAGGGCGAATATACCCGTTTCAGCGATCTGGCGCGGGACGATCACCTGCCCGCCCATATGTGAGGACCAGACATGCAGGACGGCGCCGGAGCCGAGAATGTCCGCGCGGCGGGGCAGGCCACCCTCAGGACCGATCTCGGGGCGCTGGCCGAAAACTGGCGCCGCCTCAGCGCGCGCGCCGAAGGCGCGGAATGCGCGGCCGTGGTCAAGGCTGACGCTTATGGGCTCGGCGTCGCGCCGGCGGCGTTCGCCCTCGCCGAAGCCGGCTGCAAGACCTTTTTCGTCGCCCATCTGAGCGAGGGCGAGATCCTGCGTCGGGCGCTGTGGGACACGGCGGCGCAGGCGCGCATCTTCGTGCTGAACGGGCTCTCGCCCGCGGGGTCGCGGCTCTACGTCCAATCGGCGCTGATCCCCGTGCTCGGCTCGCTGCCCGAGATCGAGGAATGGGCCGATTTCTGCCACGCCGACGGCGCGCTCCATCCCGCGGCGCTTCATATCGACACCGGCATGAACCGTCTGGGCCTCGCCCCGGCCGACCTGAACCGCGCCTGCGATCTGATGCGCGCTTTCACGCCGGTCCTGGCCATGAGCCATTTCGTGTCGTCGGAGGACATGTCGGCCCCGCGCAACCGGCTGCAGATCGACCGTTTCGAACAGGCCCGCGCCAAATTGCCGCCGATGCCCGCGTCGCTATGCAACAGCTCCGGCATGTTCCTGGAGGACGCGCCTTTCTTCGACCTGTGCCGGCCAGGCTATGCGCTTTATGGCGGCAATCCGACGCCCGGCAGCGACAATCCGATGCGGCGGGTCGTCGATCTTTCGGCAGTCGTGCTCCAAGTTCGCGACATCGCCGCCGGCGAAACCGCCGGTTACAACGCCCGCTGGACCGCGCCCTCGCGCCGCCGGCTGGCCACGATCAATCTCGGCTATGCTGATGGCTTCCTGCGCAGCGGCTCCGAGGGGCCCATTGCCGTGGACGTCTTTGTGGGCGGGCATTATTGCCCGATCGTCGGCCGCATCTCGATGGACCTGTCCATCGTGGACATCAGCGAGACCGGCCCCGTCAAGCGGGGCGACCGGGTCGAGATTCTGGGGCCCAATATCGAGATCGACGACCTGGCGGCCCAGGCCGGCACCATAGGCTATGAAATCCTGACGCGGCTCGGCCCGCGCTTCCATCGGGTCTATGAACGATCAGACGAAAGTGTGTTCATACAGAATGATACAGCTATTTCGTCATCGTCGATGTGAGATAGCCCGGTTCGCCGAACCCCGAATTTCCGGCTTTCCGGCGGCAGGCGCCGCCGGAATCGAAGATGGCTGGCGGCGCCGTCGCCATAAAAGACGGAACCAAACCGCGTCGCCGAACCACGGCTCACAGCCCTTTCGGCGGCGTCTCAGGTCAGGTATGGACTAACCTGTGATGGAGGCTGGCCGTCAGGAAATAGAAGTTGCCGACCGCTCCGAACAGAAAGATCAGCGCGACCGTCCAGCCCATGGCGTTCATGACGCCGGACACAGTCCCGAAGGCCGCGACGACGACCCCCGCGGAATGCGCGACGGCCGACGGCGCCAATATGTGGCGCAAGTCGGCTTCGTCATGGAAGTCCTTGGCAAACCACGCAATGAGCGCCCAGGCCAGCAAAGCGACGCCGAAAAATCGCGCCATCAACTCCGACGAGGGCGACGCCGACATGCCATAAATGGCGCCAACTCTGTCAGGAATCAGCAAGTCGCCGATGCCGAAGCCCAGGCCAATGATCGATATGATGGTGAGATAAGTTTTGACGGACATGGCGGTCCCCCATTTCTATTGGGGCGGCGAGCGGCCGCCCTCGCCTTCGAACAAAAAGTTCCTGTCAGTAAACTCGGGACGACGTCAGCGAGTTCCCTCACGGAGTGGCCGATTCGCGCCTGTCAAAGGTCTGGGGAGGGCGCGAGCCGCAGGTTTTCGTCGAGTCAAACGCGAAACGATCTGTCGACATGCGCGCTGGACAGAGCGCAGCGTTTATGTTCTGCTAATGTTCTAGTCCCCCAACAGGATTCGCTCCTTGGCCAAGCCGCGCTCGTCCTTCATCTGCCAGAACTGCGGCGCGGTCGCTCCGCGCTGGCAGGGCAAATGCGAAGCCTGCAACGAGTGGAACTCGCTCGTCGAGGAGGCGCCCTCGGCTGGCATCGGCGCGGTGGCCGCGCGCGGCGCGCGCAAGGGCCGGGTTTTCGCCCTTGAGGGGCTGACTGGCGAGGCGAAGGCCCCGCCCCGCCTGCTCTCAGGCCTGGCCGAGCTGGACCGCGTCACCGGCGGCGGCTTCGTGCCGGGCTCGGTGCTGCTGATCGGCGGCGAGCCGGGCATCGGCAAATCGACCTTGCTCATCCAAGCCTGTGCGTTGCTTGCCCGGCGCGGCGAGCGCGTCGTCTATATTTCCGGCGAGGAGGCGGCGGCCCAGGTGCGGTTGCGCGCCGAGCGCTTGGGCCTCGCGGACGCCCCGGTCGAACTGGCGGCGGAAACCTCGGTCGAGGACATCATCGCCACGCTCTCTGCTGGACGGCGCCCAGCGTTGGTCGTGATCGATTCGATCCAGACCATGTGGACCGAAACCGCCGAGGCGACGCCCGGCACGGTGACCCAGGTGCGTTGCGCGGCCCAGGCCCTGATCCGATTCGCCAAGCTCTCCGGCGCCTGCGTGATCCTCGTCGGCCATGTCACCAAGGACGGCCAGATCGCCGGCCCGCGCGTCGTCGAGCATATGGTGGACGCGGTCGCCTCCTTCGAGGGCGACGGCTCGCACCACTTCCGCATCCTGCGCAACGTGAAGAACCGTTTCGGCCCGACCGACGAAATCGGCGTGTTCGAAATGACCGGCGTCGGCTTGTCCGAAGTCGCCAACCCCTCCGCCCTTTTCCTCGCCGGACGCGACGGCTCGGCCTCCGGCGCCGCCGTCTTCGCCGGCATGGAGGGCACGCGGCCCGTTCTCGTCGAGATCCAGGCCCTGGTCGCGCCGAGCGCGCTCGGCACGCCGCGCCGCGCCGTGGTCGGCTGGGACCCGAATCGCCTGTCCATGCTGGTCGCCGTGCTGGAGACCCACGGCCGGGTCCGCCTCGGCCAGCACGACATCTATCTCAATGTCGCGGGCGGGGTGAAGATTTCCGAGCCGGCGGCCGATCTGGCGGCGGCCGCCGCCCTCGTCTCCTCGCTGACCGGCGCTGTCCTGCCGCAAGACATGGTCTTTTTCGGCGAGGTCGGCCTTTCCGGCGCGATCCGCCCGGCCCCACACGCCAATCTGCGGCTCAAGGAGGCGGCCAAGCTCGGCTTTTCTCGCGCGGTCGCGCCGCCGGGGCCGCAGGAGGGCGAAACCAGCAGCCGAAACACCGGCGCGGCCCTCCGGCCGATCCGCCATATCGGCGAGGCCATCGCCGACATTGCCGCCCTGGGCCGCGGCGCTCCAGCGCCCCGCGCCGCCCGCGCGGCGGGTTAGGCCTATCGACGCGGCGGACCGCATTCGCTATAAGCTGGCGCTTCGAAAAACGCGAAACGCCGGCGCCACGGAACTTCCGTTGCACGCGGTTTTTTGCTTGATCCGGTCGTGTCCCTTGGGAAGCCATTTCGTTCGAGGCGTTTGAATGCCGTCTTATCTTGACCTCGGCGTCATCGCCGTCATCGCGGTTTCCGCCATTCTGGCGATGATCAGAGGCTTCACCCGGGAAATCATGGCGATCTTTTCCTGGGCGGCCGCGGCCGCCGCGGCTGTCTATTTCTATCCGCTTCTCCTACCCAAGCTCGCCGATCCGTCGTCGCCCATCTATATCGGCAAGGAAGCGCTGCGGCCTTACGCGGCGGGCGCCGCGATCTTCTTCGTGGCTTTGATCGTCGTCTCGATCATCACCATCCGCATCTCGGACGCGATCCTCGATTCGAAAATCGGTCCGCTGGACCGCTCGCTCGGCTTCCTGTTCGGCGCGGTGCGCGGGCTGCTGCTCTGCGCGATCGCCTTCATCTTCTTCAACTGGCTGGCCCCGGAAGCGACCACCGCGCCGAGCGCCGCCGCGCCCCAACGCAACCAATGGCTCGCCAATGCGCGCAGCTTGCCGCTTCTGAAAGCCACGAGCGACCAATTACTGGCCCTGCTGCCGGATGATCCGGAAGGCCTGCTGGCGAAATTGAAGAAGCCCAAGGCGCCGCCGAGCGACGAGGCGCCGCCGCCCGAGAGCGATTCGGAGCCCAAGGCCGCGCCCGCGACGCCTTCGCCGTCCGCCGCCACGCCCTCGCCGCCGCCGCGCCCGGGCAAGGTGGACAACGCTCTGCCCCCGCAGGACGACAAGCAGAAGCTCGACAAGATTCTGAACCTCGGACGCTGAGCTTTTTCTCGCGTCGTTCGGACGGCTTCGGCGTTGGGCGCTCGCTCTGGCTTGCGCCAACCGCTTGCGGGAATTGCCACGCAAGGGGTGGAAATCTCCACAAAGACTTTCCATTTGTCGCCGTGAGGTTTATTGAGCGGTCTTCGCCAGCGGGGCGTCGATCAGCCCCCTCGCGCGCGGGCCTTAGCGCGCAGATGGAGCCACGACCATGGACCAATCCGGCGCGGAGCATTTCGTCACCGCGGACTTCGATCTCGACGCCGATCGACTGCGCGAGGAATGCGGTGTTTTCGGCATTTTCGGCCATCCGGACGCGGCGGCGATCACAGCGCTCGGACTGCACGCCCTGCAGCACCGCGGCCAGGAGGCGGCGGGCATCGTCACCTATGACGGCAAACGCTTCAATTCAGAGCGCCGCATGGGCATGGTCGGCGACACTTTCTCCAAGGCCTCGACCATCGAGCGCCTGCCCGGCGACCGCGCCATCGGCCATGTCCGCTATTCGACGACCGGCGAGACGATTCTCCGCAACGTGCAGCCGCTGTTCGCGGAACTTGATTCCGGCGGCTTCGCCGTCGCCCACAACGGCAATCTGACCAACGCGCTCTCGATCCGCCGCGAACTGATCCGGGCCGGGGCGATCTACCAATCGACCTCCGACACCGAGGTCGTGCTTCATCTCGTCGCCCGCAGCCGCAAACATTCGCTGATCGACCGTTTCATCGAGACGCTGCGCCAACTGGAAGGCGCCTATGCCTTCGTCGGCATGAGCAACAAGAAGCTCATCGGCGCCCGCGATCCGCTCGGCATCAGGCCGCTGGTCCTCGGCCAGCTCGACGGTCATTACATACTGGCCTCGGAAACCTGCGCGCTCGACATCATCGGCGCCCATTTCATCCGCGACGTCGAGAATGGCGAGATCGTCATCATTTCCGAGGACGGCCTGGAAAGCATCCGAC
>JAJXYV010000168.1 GCA_021780435.1 Pseudomonadota bacterium | reverse complement strand
ATCTATGAAGGCGCGGGTGAAATCGCGCTTCCGGCGCTGGTTTCGACCCTGAGCATCTGCATCGTGTTCACGCCGATGTTCTTCCTCGCCGGCGTTTCGAAATTCCTGTTCGTGCCGCTGGCGGAGGCGGTGGTTTTCGCCATGCTGGCCTCCTATATCCTGTCGCGCACGCTCGTGCCGACGCTGGCGCTGCTGCTCTTGCGCGCGCCCGCCGCGGAGCAGGCGCGCAAAAATCTCTTCGAACGCCTGCATCACGGGTTCGACGCCGCCTTCGAGAAAATGCGCGCTGGCTATATCATTCTGCTGAGCATGCTGCTGACCCGTCGCAGGGTCGTGGGGGCGGCTTTCCTGCTGTTCTGCCTCGCCTCGCTCGGCCTGTTCCTGACGCTCGGCGAGGATTTCTTTCCCGCGGTCGATTCGACCGCGATCCGCCTGCACATGCGCGCGCCGACCGGCCTGCGCATCGAGGAGACGGCGCGCCTCGCCGACGAAGTCGACAAATTCATTCGCACCGAGATTCCGCCGAACGAATTACAGACCATCGTTGACAATATCGGCCTGCCCTATTCGGGCATCAATCTCTCCTACAGCAACGCCGGGACGATCGGGACTCTGGACGCCGAAATCATGATCGGCCTCACGCCGGAACATCGCCCGTCGCAAATCTACGTCGACGCCTTGCGCCGAAAATTGCCGGAAAAATTCCCCGGCGTGGAATTCTTCTTCCAGCCGGCCGACATCATCACGCAGATCCTGAATTTCGGCCAGCCCGCGGCGATCAATGTGCAGCTTGTCGGCGCAGACGTCCGCCAGAGCTTTGCGCGCGCCACGCAAATCGCGAACGAGATCAAGAAGATTCCTGGCGCGGTGGATGTCCATATCCTGCAGAGACTCGATCAGCCGAACAAGCTGATCGTCATGGATCGCGTCCGGCTGCAGCAGGTTGGACTCAACGCCATTTCGCTTGGCCAGAACGTGCTGATCTCTCTTTCGGGGAGCAGCCAGACGTCGCCGACCTTCTGGCTCAGCCCGAAAAACGGCATTTCCTACAACATCACGGCGCAGACGCCGCAATATCGCGTCTCCTCGGTCGACGATCTGCTGTCGACGCCGATCAGCGCGGGAACCGGCGGCGCGCCGCAGCTCCTCGGCAATCTCGCCGGGGTCGAGCCGACCGCCATTCAGGCGCTGGTGTCGCATTTCAATCTGCGCCCCTCGATCGATATTTACGTCAGCGTCGAGGGGCGCGCCCTTGGCGGCGTCGCCAGCGATATTCAGAAAATCGTCGACGCGGTGCGGCCTGACTTGCCGCGCGGCACGGAAATCGCGTTGCGCGGCCAGGCGGCGACCATGAAAAGCTCCTATATCGGCTTAGGCGTCGGCGTCGTAGTCGCCATCGTGCTCGTCTATCTGCTGATCGTGGTCAATTTCCAATCGCTGCTCGACCCGCTCATCATCATCAGCGCCCTCCCTGCCGCCCTTGCCGGCATTGTCTGGATGCTGTTCATCACCGGCACCCATCTTTCTGTTCCCGCGCTCACCGGCGCGATCATGACGACTGGCGTCGCGACCGCCAATTCCATCCTGCTGGTCTCCTTCGCCCGAGAAAGGCTGCGCCAGGGGGCGCCGCCCCTGTCCGCGGCTCTGGAGGCCGGCGCGACCCGCATCCGGCCCGTGCTGATGACCGCCTTCGCCATGATCGTCGGCATGATCCCGATGGCCCTGGGCCTTGGCGAAGGCGCCGAGCAGAACGCGCCGCTCGGACGCGCCGTCATCGGCGGCTTGCTTTTCGCCACTTTTTCCACACTTCTCTTCGTGCCGCTCGTTTTTGCCGAGGCTCACAGCCGTCGCGCAACGAAGTCCGGCCAAGACGCCGTTCACGAGGCTGAACCCACGCCGTGACCAGAAAAAACCACGACAATCTCGCCCTGCACAGCGACGACGGCCATCTCCACCTCCCGCGCCGGCAGAGAGTTTGGCGCGGCGCGCGGCGCGCCAGCTTGATCGTGCTTGTCCTTCTGGGACTCGGCGCGGCGCGGGTGCTGATCGAGCGCGCCGCGAGCAAGGCGGAGCTGGAAGCCCAGACCCTGCAAAACCAGCGCATCTTCGTGACCATCGTCACGCCCAAGCCCAGCGAAGGCGGCGGCGCGCTGACCCTCCCCGCGACGCTGCGCGGCGACAACGAAACTGCGATCTTCGCCCGCGTCAACGGCTATGTCCGCAAGTTCAATGTCGAGATCGGCGACCGCGTGACGAAGGGCCAGGTGCTGGCGGAGCTCGACACGCCGGAACTCGACGAGCAAGTTCGGCAGGCCGCCGCCCAGGTCGAACAGGCCAAGGCCAATGTCGTTCTCGGCAAGGTCGCGCTCGACCGCTGGAAAACCCTTTTCGCGCAGGATTCGGTCGCGCGGCAGGACCTCGACACCAAGCAGAACGCCTATGACACGGCGGTGGCGGCGCTAGCCGCGGCGGAGGCCAATCTCAAGCAATTGCAGGCGACCACGGCCTTCAAGAATGTCGAGGCGCCATTTGACGGCGTCATCACCGCGCGCAATGTCAATATCGGCAATCTCGTCAATTCCGGCAGCGGCGGCGTGTCGCTCTTTTCCACGGCGGTCACCGACCCGTTGCGCGTCTTCGTCGACGTGCCCCAAGCCTATATGAAAATGATTCACGTCGGAACCGACGTCGACGTCACCCAGCCCGAATTGCCTGGACAGGTTTTCAAGGCGACCGTCTCCTATGTCGCCGGCGCGGTCGACATCACGACGCGCACCCTGCGCGTCGAACTCCTGCTGCCCAATCGCGACGGACGCCTGAAGCCCGGCGCCTATGTCCAGCTCGCTTTGCCGCTCAGCGCCATGGGCGCATTCTCGATCCCGGCCAATACCCTGCTGTTTCGCGCGGAGGGGCCGAATGTCGCGGTGGTCGACGCCGATGGAAAGGTCCAACTGCGGCCGATCGTCATCGCCCGCGACCTTGGCGCAACGCTGCAAGTTTCGCAGGGCCTGACCAAAGACGACAGGATCGTGTTGAATCCGCCCGATTCCCTCGTCACCGGCGAGAACGTGACGGTGGTCCCCGCCGCGGGCAAGTGAAGCGCCGGCCGCCCCGTCATTGCGGCGGCGGCGTGATCCCCAGCGCCGCCGCCGCGCCAATCGCGCAAACGCCCAGCGCGAGTTCGAGGGCGACGCTGGCGTGGAGGCGGAGGTTTTGCGCTGCGCTCGGCGGGCCAAGGCGCAGCCGCGGCAGCGCCACGAAGCGATTGTACCCGGCGAGCGCCAGCATGGCGACGAACAGCGTCGCCTTGACGCAGAGAACAAAGCCGTATTCGGTCAGGAAGAGCTGGCCGAAGGACGCGCCGACCCGAAAGCCGACATTGCCGAGCCCGCTGGCGACGATGAGCGCGACCGCGGGGAAGGCCATGACCGAAAAACGCAGCAGGATCGCGAGCGTTCGGCGCCGCGTCTCGTCGTCGCTCCGTCCACGTGTTTCCCGCAAGGCGAACAACAGGGGCGGCAAGCCGCCGACCCAGGCCGCCGCGGCGATCACATGGATGCAATAGACGCAAAGCATAAAGGCGCCCCAAAGCCCGTCGCCGCCGACCGCCGCATGTCCGAGCCAGGCCTGGTTGACCAGGAGCAAGGCGCCGACATGGAGATGCGCCGAAAGCCAGATCTTGCCCGCGCCGGGCGCCAGGGCCAGGACGACGGCCGCCGCCAGAAGGACCAGCCGGAGCGCCGCGACGGCTCCGAATTGGGTCTGGAAGAAAAACACGGACAGCGTTTCCGGATCGACCGCCTTGGCAATGCCGCCCCCGGCCATATCGGCGACGATCGCGGCGAGCCAGAGGAGCCCGGAGGCCGCCGCGACCAAAGCCGCCACGCGCAGCAGGACATTGGTGGCGCTTCGGGCGCGGACAAAGCCGTCCGTGACGTAAAACCAGAAAAAGGCCGATCCGAACAGCACGAAAACGGACGCGAAATGAATCCAGCGCGCCAGAACCAGAACGGAAAAGAGAGGAAAAGTTTCGCTTCCCTCGGCGGAGCCTATTTCATTCATGGCCGGCGTCATCCAAGAGCTGTCTCGCGACCGTTAAGCCATTCGGACCGAGCGCGACGCCGAACCCGGCGCCCGTCGGGCGACCGCGCCATCACGGAGAAACCGTGAATTTGTAAGACCCGGACGTGCGATGGGTGTCGTCGGAAACGACATGCCAGTTCACGACATAGGTTCCCGGCGCGAGCTTCCCTCCAAGGGGAACATGCAACGTCGCCGGGGTCGCCGGATCGACCCTCGCCTTGCCGGTGGGAATGGAGGCGCCCGCCGCCGAGGTCAGGGCGACGCCGGAAAAGGCCGGCACGACGCCTTCGCTGAAGGTCAGCGTCAATTCGCCGGGCGAGCCCGAAACGGCGCCGCCCACGGAGGGGACGGCGTGATCGAGGAAGGCGTGGGCCCAGACGGGCGAGGCAAGAACGAACAGAGCGGCCGCAAGAGCCATGCGTGGAAATTTCATGATTGTCCTCATCAATAATGGCTGTGCGCCAGCGCCGGACCGAAGAGAGGTTTGCCAAGCGTGTCGGGGGCGATGTCGTCAAGAAAGAAATCGACCACGGCCAGCAGGCCGATATGGGCGCCGCTCGCCGAATTGACCGGGACCTGCGCCATCACGCCGACTTCGAAATATTTTCCCATGTAGTAAAGCGACGGCCCGACCACGCCGGTCGTGACATTGGTCCCGAACTGACCTGGCGTGTTCGGGGCGAGGTTGCCGATCGGCGTGGTGAAGACCGCCTCGAAGGCGGGGATCAGCCGGCGAAACATTTCGGGCAATTCCTTTACATGCGAGTTCATGTAAAGCAGGCTGTATTGCAAGGTCGCGCCATAGGTGACCGAGGTCGGATTGAGGCTGCCGTCGGCATTGCTCGCGACCATCGGAAAACGGGCGTCGAATTCGCCCGTGATCGCCAGCGGCTTCATCCAGTCCGCCGCCGCGTCGCCGAAGCCCTTGCCGCCGTAAAGCTTGAATGTCAGGGTCGAGAAAGGGTCGGAGGGCAGCGACGCGCTTTGCGGGCTGCCGGTGTTGCCCCAATCGTAACTGACGGCCGTCGCAACGATGGCTTCGGCTTTCTCATCCTGCCAGAGCACATATTTGAGCTGGGTTTCGAGATTCGACCAGCCCTGGGCGCTCGGACGGGTCTGCCAATTGTACCCGCCCGAGCCGACATAGAGCGCGAGGGCCGAGGTGATGGTCTTCGAATATTCCCAGCCAAGCGAATAATTGAACGACCCGGGCGAGCCGTCGGCGTTGGCGGACGCCATATAGGCAAAGGACGGCAGCGCCAGTTCGTCATTGACGCCGGGATCGTCGACGGTCAGCGTCGCAGGAAAGACGCGGTCGCCGACGATGGTGTGGGCCCGCCCCGGAGAGACGCCGGCGAGCAGGGCCGCGCCGCAGGCGAAGAAAACACGGATTTTTGGCGCGCGGCGCAGCGCGCGCATCAAGAGTGAAGCGTTCATTTCGGAGTCCTGGAATTCGTCTGGCCGGCCAGCGGCGCGGGACGCCCACCGACAGGCGTCGCCCGTGGAAAAGCGCGCTCAGGCGCGCGACTCAGACGAGGACAGGAGGGCCGCGCGCAGGGGGCGTCTGCAGCGACGGCGCGGGCGGCGGCAGATGCGACGCCGGAATCGCGAGCAGGCCGATCAGCCTCGCCCCGGCGCGCCCGACCTGAGCCGGCAGAGAGGCGCCAGCGAGGGCGCAGCCAAGGGTCTGGCACATCGGACACGCGTGCGACCGGGCGTGATCAGGAGCCTTGCCTTGGGAATGATGGTGCGCGCAATCGACCGTCAAGTCCACTGCGGGCTGCGCCGTTGCGGCGGCGGCAGGCGCGACGCGCGCGGGCGCCATGAACAGGCCGACGGATTGCAGGATGAAAACAAGCGCCGTCAGCCGGGCGAGCCACCTCCGCCAGAAAAGATCCTGCTTCTCCTGCGCCAGTCCGCGCGCCACAATCGCCCCCCGGATTTGATTGACGTTAACATCCGGGTCATTCCACGCACAATCCGCGCCCCAGGCATTTCAAGCGCATTGTTGCGTTGGAACAAGATTCCGCGGCCCCGTCGCCGAGAAATCTCATTTGACTGGCGCCGCCCCGCACGCTCGGATAAGGTCAAGGTCGTCATCGGCCTGTCGAGAGCGAGCCCTATCCAGGGCAAAATACGCCAGCGATTCAACGGACCCTGCCCATGGAACTCGACCCGCTCATCCTGTCGCGTATCCAGTTCGCCTTCGTGGTCAGCTTCCACATCATCTTCCCGTCCTTCACCATCGGCCTTGCGGCCTGGCTCGCCACGATCGAAGGCATGTCGCTGGCGACGCGCAATCCCGTTTACCGGCGCCTGTTCGATTTCTGGCTGAAGGTTTTCGCCTTGTCCTTCGCCATGGGCGTGGTCAGCGGCATCGTCATGGCCTTCCAGTTCGGCACGAACTGGAGCGAGCTTTCCGCGCGCACCGGCCCGATCCAGGGGCCGCTGCTCGGCTATGAGGCCTTCACCGCCTTCCTGCTTGAAGCCTCCTTCTTCGGAATCATGCTGCTGGGACGCGACCGGACGCCGCGCTGGTTCTATTTCTTGTCTTGCTGCATGGTCGCGCTCGGCACCATGTCTTCCTCCTACTGGATCCTCGCCAACAACAGCTGGATGCAGGTTCCCCTCGGCCATTCGGTCGTGGACGGCAAGCTGGTTCCCGAGGACTGGAAAGCGATCCTGCTCGGCCCGGTCCAGCGCATCCGCTGGCCGCATATGCTGCTCGGCGCCTTCCTGACCACCAGCATGTGCGTCGCCGCGACCGGCGCCTGGCATCGCCTGCGCCAGGAGGCCTGGGAGGAATCGCACGCCATGATCGGCTGGGGGCTGGGCCTCGCCGCCGTGCTGATCCCGATCCAGATCCTGCTCGGCCATTTCGCCGGCGATCTCGTGCGCCAATACCAGCCGGCGAAATTCGCGGCGATCGAGGCGCGCTGGCATGACGAGCAGCCGGCGGCGGAAGTGCTGGTCGGCTGGCCCGACGAAGCCAAGGGCAAGAACCTCTATGCCCTGAGCGTCCCCGATCTCGGCAGCTTCATCGCCACCGGGACCTGGGACTCGAAGGAGGTCGGGATCGAGTCCTTCCCGAAGGAGGATCATCCGCCGGTGCTTGTTCCCTTCTGGTCCTTCCGCATCATGTTCGGCATGGGCCTGATCATTCTAGGCGTTTCCTGGCTCGGTCTGATCCTGCGCTGGATGGGGCGGCTGGAGGACCATCGCTGGCTCCTCTGGATCATCTTCCTCTCCTTCCCGACCGGCTTCGTCGCCGTGCTCGCCGGCTGGTTCACCGCCGAGGTCGGCCGCCAGCCCTGGGTCGTCTATGGCCTTCTGCGGACCAGGGACGCCGTGACGCCTTCGCTGGCGACGCCCGAGGTTCTCGCCTCGCTGATCGGCTATATCCTTGTCTATGCCCTGATCTATGGCTTTGGCGTGGTCTATTTCTATCGCCTGTTCCGCGACGGCTTCACCACAAAGACCCCCGCCGCCACAGGCTATGGCTTCCACATGGAGACCGCGCCATGAGCGCCGCGCCGTCCGATCTCGCATTGTTCTGGGCGGGCGTCATCGCCTTTTCCATCCTCGTCTATGTCGTGCTCGACGGCTTCGACCTCGGCGTCGGCATCCTCTTCGGCGCGACCCGCGACACGGAATTACGCGACGAGATGATGGGCTCGATCGCCCCCTTCTGGGATGGCAACGAGACCTGGCTGGTTGTCGTCGGCGCCTCGCTCTTCGCGGCCTTTCCCGTGGTCTACGCAATCTTCCTGTCCGCCTTCTATTTTCCGGTCCTGCTCCTGCTGTTCGGCTTGATTTTCCGCGGCGTCGCCTTCGAATTCCGCGGCCGCGGCGGGCCATCGAGCATCTGGAGCGCGGGTTTCTGGATCGGCTCGGGCGTCGTCGCCTTCGTCCAGGGCGCGGCGGTCGGCGCGATGATCCTCGGCGTCACGGTCAAGGATGGCCAGTTCGCCGGCGGACCGTTCGACTGGCTGCGTCCCCTGCCCGTGCTGACGGGAATCGGCCTGATGTTCGGCTACGCCCTGCTCGGCGCCGGCTGGCTGATCCTGAAATCCGACACCCGCCTGCGCGACTGGGCCTATCGGCGCGCGCCCTTCTTCGCCGCCGGCATGGCCGTCTCGCTAATCCTTGCGGCGCTGCTCACGCTCGTCCAGGCCCATGGCGTCATTTCGCGGCTGGTCGAACGTCCCTGGGCGCTCCTTTTCGTCGTCGTCTGCGGGCTCGCTCTTCTTGGCGTGCTGCACGGCGTCAAATCGCGACGCGACGCGCAGCCCTTCGCCTTCACGGCTCTGTTCTTCCTTTCGGCCTTCGGCTTCCTCGCGGCGGCCTTCTGGCCCTACATGATCCCCTACAGCATCACCGTCGCCAGCGCCGCAGCGCCGGAACAATCCCTCTCCTTCCTGTTCTGGGGCGCGGGACTGGTGGTCTTGCCGATCGTTCTGGTCTATTCGGCGGTCGTTCACATGGTGTTCCGGGGCAAGTTGCGGATCACCGGCCATTGAGCCGCGCCCCCGATGACGCCTGACCCGGAGCCGAAATGACCGCCTTCCGTCTCGTCGAAGTCGTGCTGCTGGTGGTCGCCGGCCTGTTGCCGATCATGAATCCCTTCAGCACGGCGCCACTGCTGATCGCGCTGACCGCGGGCATGAGCGTCGAGGAGCGCAACCGCCAGACGCTGCTCGGCTGCCTTTACGCCTTCTGCATCCTGGCGATATTTCTCGTCGCGGGCCGGTTCATCATCGGCTTTTTCGGCATTTCCCTGCCGGGCATCCGGATCGCCGGCGGCCTGCTGGTCTCGACGCTGGGCTTCCGGATGGTCTTTCCCCAGGCCGAAGCCGCCTCGCAACAGGTCGGGGCGCAGAAAGACATCGCCTTTTCCCCGCTCGCCATGCCCAGCCTGAGCGGACCGGGCTCGATTTCGGTGGTTCTGGCGGCGTCGGCGCAGATCCCGAACGACAGAATGATCATCGGCAATATTGTGGTGCTGATCGGCATCGCCGCCACCACGCTCATCGCCTGGCTGGTGCTGCGCGGCGCGATCCTGCTCGTGCGCTTCCTCGGGCCGACCGGGATCGACGCGTTGACGCGCATCTTCGGCTTCCTCCTGATCTGCATTGGCGTGCAGTTTGTGCTGATCGGCGCGAGCGATTTCTTTGTGCCGCTGTTGAAGCCGGCCGCCTAGGCGTCGGCGAAGGACATTTTCCGGCGCAGGACCTTCGGATCGGACGCCTGCTGGATGGCCACGGAATAGCCGGCGAGGAACAGCATGCGGGCCGTCGCCGAGGCGTAAAGCCCGAGGCCAAGAACCAGAATGCAGGTTTGCTCGCTCATCGCTCCGACCGGCGTCCAGGAATTGTTCTGAAAGCCCAAGCAAGAAACCCGCCGCTTTTCGCGCAAAGACGCGAACGCCCGCCTAATCGGCGCGTCTTCCGCTTCCCGCTCCTGAGCGTTCGTTATATGTTCATGCGAACGCGATGCGATTCGCGGAAACGGAGAACAGTTTGAACGCAGCCGTCCCGCAGTCCCAGATGCTCGGCAAATTGAACGAGGCGCAGCGCCGCGCGGTGGAATATGGCGCTGGCGCCGAGAGCGGGGGGCCATTGCTGATCATCGCCGGCGCGGGCTCCGGCAAGACCAATACGCTCGCCCATCGCGTCGCCCATCTGATCGCCTCCGGCGCCGATCCCCGCCGCATATTGCTGCTCACCTTCTCGCGCCGCGCCGCCACCGAAATGGGCGGACGCGTGCGCCGCATCTGCGCGGAGACCTTGGGAGCCTCTGCGGGGACGCTGGCGGATGCGCTCGCCTGGTCGGGCACCTTCCATTCCGTCGGCGCGCGGCTGTTGCGCGAATATGCGCCGGTCATCGGACTCGATCCCGATTTCACCATCCATGACCGCGAGGACAGCGCCGACCTGCTCAATCTGGCGCGTCACGACCTCGGATTCTCCAAGACTGAAAAGCGTTTCCCGACCAAGGCGACCTGCCTCGCGATCTATTCGCGCGCCGTCAATTCCGAACTGCCGCTGGACGAAGTCCTCGGACAGGCCTTTCCCTGGTGCGCGGGCTGGAGCGACGAGCTGCGAGCCCTTTTCGCTTCGTACGTCGAGGCCAAACAGGCGCAGAACATTCTCGATTACGACGATCTGCTGCTTTATTGGGCGCAGATGGCTGTGGAGCCGGCGCTCGCCGCCGAAATGGGCGGGCGCTTCGACCATGTGCTGGTCGACGAATATCAGGACACCAACCGTCTCCAGGCCTCGATCCTGTTCGGCCTGAAACCGGACGGCCGCGGGCTGACCGTGGTCGGCGACGACGCCCAGTCGATCTATTCCTTCCGCGCCGCGACCGTGCGCAACATTCTCGATTTTCCGGCGCAATTTTCGCCGCCCGCCGCGATCGTCACGCTCGACCGCAATTACCGCTCGACCCAGCCGATCCTCGCCGCCGCCAATGGCGTGATCGGCCTGGCGAAGGAGCGCTTCACCAAAAATCTCTGGACCGAGCGCGCCTCGGCGCAGCGCCCCGCCCTCGTCGTCGTGCGCGACGAGGGCGACCAGGCGCAATATATCGTCGAACAGGTTCTCGAAGCGCGCGAATCCGGCGAAAAGCTCAAATCGCAGGCGGTGCTGTTCAGGGCCTCCCATCACAGCGGCCCGCTCGAAATCGAGCTGACCCGCCGCAACATCCCCTTCGTCAAGTTCGGCGGGCTGAAATTCCTCGACAGCGCCCATGTCAAGGATCTGCTCGCGCTCCTGCGCTTCGCCCGCAACCCGCGCGACCGGATCTCCGGCTTTCGCCTCCTCCAGCTCCTGCCGGGCGTCGGTCCCTCGACGGCGCGCCGCGCGCTCGACGAGATCGGCGCCGGGAGCGACCCTCTGGCCGCGCTCGCCAGCGCGCCGCCGCCTTCCAAATCGGGCGATCACTGGCCGGCCTTCGTCGCCGTGCTGCAGGATCTCAAGCAGCGCCCCGCCGACTGGCCGGCGGAGGTTTCGCGCGCCCGCGCCTGGTATCAGCCACATCTCGAACGGCTGCACGAGGACGCGGCGACCCGCCAGATCGACCTCGTCCAGCTCGAGCAGATCGCCGCGACCTATCCCTCGCGCGAACGCTTCCTGACCGAACTGACGCTCGATCCGCCCGATGCGACCAGCGCCGAAGCCGGCGTTCCGCTGCTCGACGAGGATTATCTGATCCTGTCCACCATCCATTCCGCCAAGGGCCAGGAATGGAAATCGGTCTTCGTGCTCAACGTCGTGGACGGCTGCATCCCGTCCGACCTCGCGACCGGAACCAGCGCCGAGATCGAGGAAGAGCGCCGCCTGCTCTACGTCGCCATGACCCGCGCCCGCGACCGGCTGCATCTGATGGTCCCGCAACGCTTTTTCACCCACGGCCAGCACGCGCGCGGCGACCGCCACGTCTATGCGGCGCGTAGCCGTTTCATTCCCGACGATCTGGGCGCCCTGTTCGAGCCCGACGCCTGGCCAAGAGTCACGGCGGAAGCGGCGGCGACCGGCCCGCGTCCGCAGGTGCGGGTCGACATCGGCGCGCGGATGCGCGGCATGTGGCGCTGACCGAAAGCGTTGCCGGCGCGGCGCGTGGATGCTAGCCTGATTGTGCATCGCAGAAAGCCGAGGCTTGCATGATCCCGCCGGCGCCCTTCGACACGAAAGCCGCGGCGGCGCGCCTCGCCTTCTTTTTCGCGCTCTGGCTGACGATCGCGGGCTGGACCGCCAAGGACGTGCCCGTCGGCCTCGCCGCCGCCGCCGGCGCTGTGTGGATCAGCCTGAAATTCCTGCCGCCCGGAGACGCCCGGTTTCGGCCGGTTCAACTGATCGCGCTCGCCGCCCGCTTCCTGAGCGCCTCGCTGATCGCTGGCTTCGACGTCGCGCGGCGGGCGCTGGCGAAACGTCCCGATCTCGACCCCGGCTTCGTTTCCTGCCCGATCGGTTTGCCTTCGGGGGCGGCGCGCGACGCCTTCTTGCTGCTGCAAAGCCTCCAGCCGGGAACCCTGCCGACTGGCGTCGAAGGCGGAAGCGCGCTGGTTCACGCCCTGGACGTTTCCCAGCCGGTCGCCGCCGCCTTCGCGGCGGAAGAAGGCCATTTCCGGAAGGCTTTCGGCCATGAATGAGCTTCTGCTCGCAGCGGCGGGCCTGATCGTCCTCACGGTCGCGGTCGGCCTCGCGCGAATCCTGCGCGGCCCCCAGGACGTCGACCGGCTCATGGCGGTGCAATTGCTCGGCACGGGCGGGATCGCCGCCCTGCTCCTGACCGCCTATGCGACGCGCGTTCCCGGCGTCGATGACGTTGCGTTGGGACTCGCCTTGCTCGCAGCCTTCACGACCATGGCGTTCCTCAACCATCTCGCGGCGAACGAGGAAGAGGCCGATCGATGAGCGCCCTGTTCGATCTTTTCAGTTTCGCGGCGATCGGCGCAGGCGTGTTCTTCTTTTTCGCCGGAACCGTCGGCCTGATTCGCTTCCCGGACAGCCTCACCCGCCTGCATGCGCTCTCCAAGGCGGATAATCTGGGTCTCGGCCTGATCGTCCTCGGCCTTCTGCCGCGCGCCGACAGCGCGCTCGCCGCCTTCAAGCTCGTCCTGATCTGGGCGCTCGTGCTCGCCTCGGGCGCCTCGACCGCGCAGCTCATCGGACGCGCCCTGCGCCGGGGCCAGAAATGAGCGTCCTGCCCATCCTCGACGTCGGCCTCGCTTTCCTGGTCGTCGGCCTCGCCGCCTGGACCGTCGCGGCCCGCAACCTCTTCGCCTCGGTGGTCGGCTATGTGGCCTATGGTCTCCTGCTGGCCCTGGTCTGGATCCGCCTCTACGCCCCCGACGTCGCCCTGACCGAGGCGGCCGTGGGCGGTGGCGTCACCGGCGTGCTGCTGATCACGGCCGGCAAGCGGCTGGGCGCGCTGGAGAAAGACGAAGCCGGGGCGACGCCCGCGCTCGCGCTGAAAATTGTCGCCGGAGCGCTGGCCCTTTTCGTCGCCGGCGCGCTCGCCTGGGTCGTGGTGACCCTGCCCGATCCCGCCCCGACCCTGGCGCCGGCGGCAGCCGCCGCGGCGGATGGGCCGGGCGCGGGTCTCGGCAATCCGATCACCGCCGTGCTGATCTCCTATCGCTCCTTCGACACTATGCTGGAAAAGGTCGTGCTGATCCTTGCCGTGATCGGCGTCTGGTCGGTCGGCGCCGATTCGGCCTGGGGCGCCGCGCCGGCGCCGCTCGGCCGGCCCCAGCCGGCTGGCGCGATGGTCCTTCTGGCGCAAATACTCGCGCCAATCGGCGCGCTGATCGGCGTCCATATTTTCTGGGTCGGCGCCGACGCCCCCGGCGGCGCCTTTCAGGGCGGCGCCCTGCTCGCCGCGATGTGGATGGCGGCGATGATGGCGCGGCTGACCGAACCCCCGCGCATCGACGCGCGCTGGCTGCGGCTCGCCCTCGTCGCCGGCCCGGCGGTCTTTCTCGTCATCGGCTTCGCCGGCCTGGGCCTCGCGGGCGATTTCTTCGCCTTTCCGCCAGCCTTCGCCAAGCCGCTCATCCTGTTCATCGAGACATTCATGGTCCTGTCCATCGCGGTGGCGCTGCCGCTGCTCGTCGCCGGTCCGCCGAACGGGAGGTCCGCGCGATGACGCCTCCGGTTCTTGCCGGCCTCGCCGGGGCGGCGCTCGTCGGATTCGGGCTCTATGGCCTGATCCTGCATCCCCATCCGTTGCGCAAATTGCTGGCCTTCAACCTGATCGGCAGCGGGGTGTTCCTGGTGTTCGGCATTGTTGCGCGCCGCGGCGCGGCGGCCGGCCTGCCCTTCGACCCCGTGCCGCAAGCCATGGTCATCACGGGCATCGTCGTCGCCTTCGCGGCGAGCGCTCTCGCGGTGGCGCTGATCCTTCGCCTCGCCGCCGTGAGCGGCAAGGTCACGCTTGACCCGGAGGCTTGGGCCAAGACGCCTTCGACCAGACCCGACGGCGGAGGCGGCCAATGACGCCTCTGATCGCGACGACGGCGGGCGGCCCGCTGCTCGTTCTCGCCATCCTCCTGCCCGCGGCGGGCGTCCTGCTGTCGCTGGCGCTCGGCGGCCGCGCGGCGGAAAAGGTCGCGCTCGGCCTCACGCCGCTCGGCTTCGCTTTGGCCTGGCTGATCGCCATGCAGGTTGCGGCGGCCGGGGCGCCCCTCGTCTATGCGATCGGCGGCCTTCCGCCGCCGCTCGGCATTGCGCTTCGCGCCGACGGAATTTCGGCGGTCATGCTGCTCGTCACGGCAATCATCGTCGCCGCCGCCGGCTTTTACGCCCGCGCCAAATTCGCCACGCCCGATGGGACGGCGGAAAGCCGGAGCGCCCTGACCTTCTGGATCATGCTGCAGGCGATCTGGGCGGCGCTGAACCTGATCTTCGTCGGCGGCGACCTGTTCAACCTCTATGTCGCCCTCGAACTGCTGACGTTCGCCGCTGTGCCGCTCGTGTGCATCGACGGCCGGCCCGAAACGCTCGCCGCCGCCCTGCGCTATCTGCTCTTCGCCCTGTTCGGCTCGATCTGCTATCTGCTCGGCGTCGCGCTGCTCTATGGCGCCTATGGGACGCTGGACATTTCGCTCCTGTCGCAAAGGGTCCAGCCGGAGGCGATCGTGTGGACGGCGGCGGCGCTGATGACCGCCGGCCTTCTCGCCAAGACCGCCCTTTTCCCGCTCCATCTCTGGCTGCCGCCCGCCCACGCCAACGCCCCGGCCGCCGCCAGCGCCGTCCTGTCCGGACTCGTCGTCAAAGGCTCGTTCTTCCTCGCGCTGCGGCTGTGGTTCTATGTCCTGCCCGCCCTTCCCTCCGCTGCGCCGGGCGCGGTTCTCGGCGCGCTGGGTTCGGCGGCGGCGGTCGTCGGCAGCGTCCTCGCCCTGCGCCAAGCGCGGCTCAAACTGCTGGTCGCCTATTCGACCGTGGCGCAGATCGGCTATCTTTTCCTTGTCTTCCCATTGGGATTGGGCGCTCATGCCTGGAGCGCGCTCGGCTGGGGCGGCGGCCTGATGCAGATCCTCGCCCATGCCTTCGCCAAGGCGGCGATGTTCTTTTCGGCGGGCCTGCTCGCGGAGGCGCTCGGCCACGACCAGATCGCCGGGCTTCGCGGGGCGGCGCGCGCCCTGCCTCTGACCTTCCTCACGCTTGGCCTCGGCGGGCTGTCGCTGATGGGTCTGCCGCCGAGCGGCGGTTTCGAAGCCAAATGGCTGATGCTGCGCACCTCGGCCGCCTCCGGCCAATGGATCTGGTCGCTGCCGATCCTCGCCGGCGGCCTGCTGGCGGCGGGCTATGTCTATCGCATCCTCGCGCCGGCGCTCGCGGAAGGCGAGATCGAACTGCGGGCGCGCCCGCAGCGCGCGCGCGAACTGATCGCGCTCGCCCTCGCGATGACCGCTTTGGTTCTGGGCTTCGCGCCCCAAGGATTCTTCGACTTCATCGAGATCGGCCGGCCCTTGGCCGCAATGAGCGCGCCATGAGAGAATTCCTGCTCTTCGCGACCCTCGCCGCGCCGCTGGCGCTGCTCGCCGCCTGCTTCGTGAAGAACTGGCGGCGCCGGGCGCTGGCCTGGCAATGGCTCGGCCCCGCGCCGGGCCTCATCGCCGGCCTGCTCAGCTTGAATGGCGCGCCTGTTTCGCTGGATCTCTCCGCGCTCGGCTTCACCTTGCGGCTCGATCCGCCTGGCGCGCTTCTGCTCGCCGTCGCGGCGCTCCTATGGATGGCTCTCACCGCCGCGGTCTGGCGCGACCGCGCTCCAGACGAACGTTTCGGCGTCTCCTGGCTCCTGACCATGATCGGGAGCCTCGGGGTTTTCGTCGCCGGCGATCTCGTGTCCTTCTACCTGCTCTATGCGCTGGTGAGCATCCCGGCCTATGGGCTGTTCGCCTTTTCCGACGAAGCCGAGAAGAAGCGGGCCGGCGCCGTCTATATAGCGTTCGCGATCTTCGGCGAGGCGCTGCTTCTGTTCGCCTTCGCCTTGCTGGCGGCGGGCGAGGCGCGCGGCAGCCTGCGCATCGCTGATGTCATGGCCGCTTTGCCCTCTTCGCCGTGGCGCGACGCGATCCTCGCGCTGGTCGTCGCCGGATTCGGCATGAAAATGGGCCTGATCCCCTTCAACGGCTGGATGCCGTTGAATTACGCCGCCGCGCCGATCCCCGCCGCCGCCGTGCTCAGCGGCGCGGGCGTCAAGGCCGGGGTCATCGGCCTGATCCGCTTCCTGCCGCTCGGCGTTTCCATGCAGGGCTGGGGCGACACGTTGACGACACTTGGCTTTATGACCGCCTTTTATGGCGTCGCGCTCGGCCTGACCCAACAGAACGCGAAGTCCATCCTCGCCTATTCCAGTATCAGCCAGATGGGCGTGATCGCCGCCGCGCTCGGGTCGGGGCTGGCGAGCGGCGATCCGAGCGCGGCGGGCGACATGGCCTTTTACGGCGCCAATCATCTGCTGGTGAAAGCCGCCCTGTTCCTGACCATCGGCGCCTT
>JAJXYV010000057.1 GCA_021780435.1 Pseudomonadota bacterium | reverse complement strand
TGACCGCCTATGATGAGATCGCCCGGACGCTCGAACACCGCCTCGTCGAATTGACGGGCCACGTCGCCGCGATCGACAGCGAATTGCGCAGCAAGCTCCCCGCCGACTGGGAGGAGCAGGCGACCCAACTCGAAGACCAGGACGCCCTCGAAGGCATCGAAAAATCCAAGCTTCTCGAAATCCGCCAAATCCGCCTCGCCTTGCAGCGGATCGCCGATGGAACTTACGGAACCTGCTCGCGCTGCGGCGAAATGATCGACCCGAAGCGCCTCAAGGCCCTGCCGACAGCGACGACCTGCATCCGCTGCGCCGGCTGATTTCGGGGAGGGCCCTGCGCCGCGCCGCCCTTGCGTTTCAGGCCCCGCGCCTCTATAAGCCCCGCTTCGCGTTCGTTTCCGACACCCCTGGAGGCGTGAGCGCGATCACCTGAAAAAGGATAGAACCCATGGCCGAGATCAAGAAGCTCGCCGCCACGGTTCGCAGCGGGACCGGCAAGGGGGCCGCCCGCAGCGTTCGCCGTGAAGGCAGAATTCCAGCCGTCATCTATGGCGGCGGCGAAGCGGCGACGCCGATTTCGCTTTCCTACCGCGACGTTCAGAAGCTGATCTATGCAGGTCACTTCCTGACCACGATCTTCGAGATCGACATCGACGGCAAGGCCGAGCGCGCCATTCCCCGCGATTACCAACTCGACGTCGTGCGCGACACGCCGATGCATGTCGACTTCCTGCGCCTGAAGGCCGGCTCGAAGCTCAAGGTCGCGGTCCCGGTCCATTTCGCCAACCACGAAGCCGCCCCTGGCCTCAAGCGCGGCGGCTCGATCAACATCGTGCTGCATACGATCGAAATGATGGTTCCGGCCGACAATATTCCCGAGTCCGTCACGATCGACCTCACCGGCCTCGACTTCAACGATTCGGTTCATATCCAGTCGCTGACCCTGCCGGCGAACTGCACGCCGGTCGACAAGTCGAACTTCACCATCGCCACGATCTCGCCGCCGGCCGGCGGCGCGGCGGCGGCGGAAGCCGAAGCCGCGGCGGCTGCGGCGGCTGCGGCCGCTCCGGCCAAGGGCGGCAAGAAGTAAGGCCTGCCTTTTCGCAACTCTCGCCGCCCGCTCAAAAAGCGGGCGGTTTCATTTCTGGACGCGCTTTTCCATGCTGCTCTTCGTCGGACTGGGCAATCCGGGAAAAAGCTATGCCGGCAACCGGCACAATGTCGGCTTCATGGCGATCGACGCCATCGCCCGCGCCTGCGGCGCTGCGCCCTTCCGCAAGAAATTCCAGGGCGAGTTGAGCGAGGCCCGCATCGGGCCGGAGCGCGCGCTGCTGCTGAAGCCCGAAACCTACATGAACGAGAGCGGCCGCGCGGTCGCCGAGGCCGCGCGCTTCCACAAGATTCCGGTCGAGGACATCGTCGTGCTCCATGACGAACTCGACCTCGCGCCCGGAAAGGTCCGGGTCAAGCGCGGCGGCGGCGACGCCGGCCACAACGGCCTGCGCTCGATCACCGCCCATATGGGCGGGACCTACCGGCGGGTGCGGCTCGGCATCGGCCATCCCGGCGACAAGGCGCTGGTCCATTCCTTCGTGCTGAGCGATTTCGCCAAAGCGGACAAGCCTTGGGTCGAAGCGCTGTGCGACGCCGTGGCGCAGAACGCCGAGGCGCTCGGCAAGGGCGACGACAGCCTGTTCCAGACCCGCATCCACGAGGCCATGCAGAAGGCCGGGTTCTGATCAATTTGGCAAGGCGAAAACCGTCAGCACGCCGCCCGGCGCCGTATATTGGCTGAGCCCCTGATAGCCGCCGACCGCCCCCGCGCCGTCGTGGGGATCGGTGAGGCCTGCCGCCAGACCGATGCCCGCCCAGCCGCCGATCCCTGAAAGAACGGCGACATATTCCCGGCCCCTGTGCATGTAGGTCATGACATTGCCGACAATGCCGGACGGCGTCTTGAACTTGTAGAGCAGCTTGCCGGTCCGCGCGTCCACCGCCTTCAGATAGCCTTCAAGCGTGCCGTAGAAGACGATATCGCCGGCGGTCGCCAGCGCGCCGGACCAGACCGAGAAGGCTTCCGGGTCCAACCAGGCGATTTTCCCCCTCACCGCGTCCCAGGCGATGAAATTGCCGGTATTGGTCTCGCCCGGCGGCGGATAGAGCGTCAGGGTCGCGCCGACAAAGGGTAGGCCCGGCATGTAATGGACGTGGAAGGGCTCGAAATCCATGCAGATATGGTTGGTCGGCACATAGAACAGGCCGGTTTTCGGCGAGAAGGCCGAAGGCTGCTCGTCCTTGGTCCCGAGCGAGCCGGGACAGATCCCCGTCGTGGCGACGTCCTCGCCCTGCGCCTCGGTCGAATATTGCTTCACCCGGATCGGCCGGCCGTAATCGCGGCTGTCGCGGTCCATGTCGATCCCGCTCGCCCAATTGACGGTCGGGTCGTATTTTTCGGCGACAAGCAGTTCGCCATTCGTGCGGTCGAGCGTGTAGGCGAAGCCGTTGCGGTCGAAATGGACGAGCAGCTTGCGCGCCTTGCCGTCGAAATTCTGATCGACCAGTTGCATTTCATTGACGCCGTCGTAATCCCATTCGTCGTGGGGGGTCATCTGATAGACCCATTTCGCCATGCCGGTGTCGGGATCGCGGGCGAAAATGCTCATCGCCCATTTGTTGTCGCCCGGCCGCTGTGAGGGGTTCCAGGTCGACGGATTGCCGGTTCCGTAGAAGATCAGGTTGAGGTCCGGGTCGTATGAGGTCCAGCCCCAGGCGCAGCCGCCGCCTTGCCGCCACTGGTCGCCTTTCCAACTCTTGAGGCTCGAATCCTTGCCAATCGGCTTGCCGAGCGAAATGGTCCTGTCCGGATCGACCAGCATCGACTCGTCCGGGCCTTCGGAATAAGCGCGCCAGACCAGCTTGCCGTCTTTCATGTCATAGGCCGAGAGATGGCAGCGGACGCCGAATTCGCCGCCCGACACCCCGACGATGATCTTGTCCTTGACCGGCAGCACGGCCGCCGTGCCGGTCTCCCCGTTCTTTGGATCGCCGTTGACCGCCGTCCAGACAACCTTGCCCGTCGCGGCGTCGAGGGCGACGATCTTCGTATCGGCCTGATGGAGAAAAATCTTGCCGTCGGCGAAGGCCAGCCCGCGGTTGACCGTGTCGCAGCACATGACCCCGGCGACGTCCGGATCCTGCTTCGGCTCGTATTGCCACAAGATCCTGCCGTCGTGGTTCAGGTCGAGGGCATAGACGATGTTCGGGAAGGGCGTGACCAGATACATCACGTCGCCGACGACCAGCGGCCCGCCCTCATGGCCGCGCAAGACGCCCGTCGAGAAGGTCCACACGGGCTGCAAGGTCGCGACATTGCCGGTGTTGATCTGGTCGAGCGGCGCATAGCGGTTATTGGCGAAATCGCCCGATTGGATCGCCCATTCTCCCGGCCGCGAGGGCGCGGCGCGCGCCGGCGCCGCGAGCGTGGCCAAAACAAGCAAAAGGGCCTGGACGATTCGCATTGGTCTCCTCCACGGGAGGAGTTTTATCGTCCCTGCCCCGGACCCCGGTCAAGCTCGGAGCGCCCGGGATATTGCCCCGGCTGAATTTCGCCTTGCAACCCCGAACCGCTGGTTGCGACAGAGGTCGCCGCGGCGGAAACCGAACCCTTATTTCCGAAGGCTGGACTGGATCTCCGCCGCCATGGCCTTGGCCTTGCTGGCGTCATCTTCGCCAATGGCTTTCCGCGCCAAGGCCGCCGCCGTCTCGAGCGCCGCACGTTTTTCCGGCGCTGAATCGGGAATGGCGCCCGCGCCCTGATCCTTGCATGGATTAACTGCGCTGGCGTCGAAGTCCGCGCCTGCGGGGCCTTCCAGGCAATTCAAGACGTGGTGAAGGTGAGCGCGCACCATCTTTGGCGTGTCGGAAGCCGCCGCCATCCCGGCGTGAGCGGCGGCGGTGCTGATTTCCTTTGCCGCATCCGCGGCTAATACGGGGGCTGTCCCCAAACTGAGTCCAACGCTGATGGCCAGCATGACGCTCCGTCTCGGCATCGCGTTCCTCCCATCCTTGTCCGCGTTCGACCCATGCCAGGCGTTAACGGCGCGACGACGCAAAAGTTCCGAATCCGTTAACGAATCGCCCTT
>JAJXYV010000012.1 GCA_021780435.1 Pseudomonadota bacterium | reverse complement strand
CGGTCCTTGGTCCCGCCATTGCAGCGCGCGCGCCTCTCGCCGAAAATCTGGTCCGCCGCCAATCCGCGCTCATTCAGCTGACGCTTCAGCCGGGCGTCGAGGCCCAAGCTCCCGCGCGCATCGACGTCGCGTTCGGAACTGGCGCCACGGCCCAGGCCGAACTCGTCTCGCCGGCGACGCAGACGGATCCGAAAATCGCCAGCGCCAGCTTCCTCTATGTGGCGCCGGCGTCGCCCGCCGCCTTGTCCGGCGCTTCGGTCTCGGCCTGGTTGCCGAAGGGCGAGGCGAGGGCGAGCGTCGTCATACCGCCCGCCGCCGTCGTCTGGCAGGACGGCAAGGCGTGGATCTACGTCAAGGCGGCTGCCGACCGGTTCCAGCGCAAGCCGCTCGACGACGACGCGACCCCGACCGCGGATGGCGGCTTCGTGCTTCCCGCGGACCTTTGGCCCCAAGGGCAAAGCCTTGTCGTCGAGGGCGCGCAGGCTCTGGTGTCCGAGGAATCCAAATCGCTGGGCAAATCCGATGAGGACAGCGATTGATGGAGGCGCCTCGTTTCGACCGTCCGACTGGCGTTCAGGCGAGGATCGTCGCTTCGGCGATCCACTACCGCCACATCGTGCTCACGCTCAGCCTCCTGCTGCTGATCTATGGCTTCGTTTCGATCAGCCGCGCGAAATATGACGTCTTTCCGGAGTTCTCGCCGCCCCAGGTAAGCATCCAGACCGAAGCGCCGGGCCTCGCCGCCGAGGAAATCGAAGCCCTGGTGACGCAGCCGCTGGAAAGCGCCATTGGCGGCGTGTCCGGCGTCAGGATGCTGCGTTCGACGTCGATGCAGGGCCTGTCCGTCATCACTGTGACCTTCGAGTCCGGCAGCGACATCTATCTTGACCGCCAGATCGTCGCCGAGCGCGTGGCGAGCGCCGCGCCGCTGCTTCCCGCGGGCGTCAAGTCGCCCGTGCTGACGCCGCTCACATCCTCCAGCAGCACCGTCCTCATCGCCGGCCTGATGTCCGACAAGCGCAATCTGATGGATGTCAGGTCGGCGGCGGACTGGATGGTGCGGCCCCGCCTGCTTGCCGTTCCCGGCGTCGCCAAGGTCGCCGTCTTTGGCGGAGAGGTGCGAACGCTCCAGATCCAGATCCGCCCGGACGATCTCATCCGTTTTGGGGTCGGCGTCGAGGACGTCGTGGCCGCCGCGCGCAAGGCGACGGCGATCCAGGGCGCGGGCGTGCTCGACACCGCCAACCAGCGTATCAACCTGCGCAGCGCGGGGCAGGCGACCACGCCCGAAGACGTGGGGCGCACGGTCGTCGCCACAAGCGGCGCCTCGCGCGTGTTGCTGTCCGATGTCGCGACGGTGACGAACGCGCCCGCGACAGCGATCGGCGGCGCGGCGATCATGGGCCGCCCGGGCGTCGCGCTTCTGGTTTCGGCCCAATACGGCGCGAACACCGTCGAGGTCACGCAGCGCGTGGAGGAGGCGCTGGCGACCTTGCGGCCGGCGCTCGACAAGGAGGGGATCGAACTCGATCAAACCCTGTTCCGGCCAGCAAACTTCATCGGCGTGGCGATGAAAAGCGTCGGCGACGCGCTTCTGCTTGGCGGCGTCCTCGTCATTGTCGTGCTTTTCCTGTTCCTGTTCGACCTTCGCACCGCTGCGATCTCCAGCGTCGCCATTCCCCTGTCCCTTCTGGTCGCGGTCATCGTCCTCGACGGTTTCGGCATGACCCTCAACGCGATGACGCTCGGCGGCCTCGCCATCGCGATCGGCGAAGTCGTGGACGACGCTGTCATCGACGTGGAGAACATCGTCCGGCGCCTGCGCGAGAACCGCCGGAAGGAACGGCCGCGACCGGCCTCCGCCGTCATTCTCGACGCTTCGCTCGAAGTCCGCAGCGCCGTCGTCTATGCGACCTTCATCGTGATGCTGGTCTTCATCCCGGTCCTCAAATTGCCGGGACTGGCGGGACGCTTCTTCGCCCCGCTCGCCTTCGCCTATCTGCTCGCGCTCGTGGCCTCGCTGGTCACCGCGCTGACGGTGACGCCGGCGCTCTGCATGACGCTTCTGGCGAAAGGCGGGAAGGCTCCGGGCGAGGCGGAAAAGCCGCCGCCTGTGGTGCGCCTGATCCGACAGCCCTATGAGGCCTTGCTGGCGCAGATCGCGAAATATCCCGGCTCCGTGATGGCGTCGGCGACGGCGGCCACGATCGGCGGCCTCATGCTCCTGCCGTTCCTGAGCAATTCCTTTCTGCCGGAATTCAAGGAGGGCCATTACACGCTGCACATGACGGCGGCGCCGGGAACGTCGATTGCGGAATCCTTGCGCCTCGGCAAGTTGGTGACGGGGATCCTGACCGACCTGCCGTCGGTCCGTTCGGTCTCGCAGCGGGTGGGCCGGGCGGAGCTCGCGGACGACACCAGCGGAACGAATGTCAGCGAATTTGAAGTGGATCTGAAGCCCGGCCTGACCGGGACGCAACTGAGCGAGGCCGATCGCGCGATCAGGGCGAGCCTAGCCGATTTTCCCGGCGTCAATTTCTCGCTGAAGCCTTTCCTGACAGAACGGGTGGAGGAGACGCTTTCCGGTGCCACCGCGGCGGTGGCGGTCAATATCTACGGCAATGACCTTCATGAGCTCGACGATGTCGGCGCGAAAATCGCGGCAGTCATGGCGAATGTGCGCGCAGGCCGCGATGTGCGCCTGCGCGCGCCCCCCGCGACGCCTGAACTGACGATGAAGCTGCGCAAGGACGAGCTCATCCGCTGGGGGCTTCAGCCGGTTGACGTCATGAAGGCGATCCGCACGGCCTTTCAGGGTGAAATCGTCGGGCAGGTCTATGATGGGCTTCGCGCCTTCGATGTGGTCACGACGCTCGATCCGGAAAGCCGGAACAGCGTCGCCAGGATCTCCGAACTTCCGATCCGCACGCCGGGCGGCGCCTTCGTGTCCCTCGGCCAGATCGCGGACGTGGTTCAGACGACCGGCCGCTCGCAGGTCGATCACCTTGGCGCCCATCGCATCGTGACCGTGGTGGCCGATGTCGCCGACGGGGACGTCGGC
Source organism: Pseudomonadota bacterium (assembly GCA_021780435.1). Taxonomy (GTDB): domain Bacteria; phylum Pseudomonadota; class Alphaproteobacteria; order Rhizobiales; family Beijerinckiaceae; genus Rhodoblastus. The sequence continues at coordinate 1,115 of JAJXYV010000012.1, read as the reverse complement.
GCCTATGTGGCGAGGGCGCAAAAGGCGATCGCGGCAAAGGTCGCGCTGCCGAAGGGCGTCTATATCGAATTCGCGGGATCGGCCCAGGCCGACGCCCGGGCGCGGCGCGATCTTGCGATCTACGCGCTGATGTCTTTAGTCGGCGTCGTTCTCATCCTGTCGCTCATCACGAAAAGCTGGCGCAATCTCATCCTCATCCTTGCCAATGCGCCATTCGCGCTGATCGGCGGGGTGATCGCCGCCTTTGTCAGCGGCGCGGTCCTGTCGATCGGGTCGATGGTCGGATTCGTCGCTCTGTTCGGCATTTCCCTGCGCAATTCCATCATGATGATCTCGCATTACGAGCATCTCGTCACGATGGAGCGCCTGCCCTGGGATCTGCCGACTGCCATCAAGGGCGCTGGCGACCGCCTGACGCCGATCGTGATGACGTCGCTCGTCACCGCGCTCGGCCTGGCGCCGCTGGCCGCAGGCATGACCGAGCCGGGCCGCGAGGTCCAGGGTCCGATGGCGGTGGTGATTCTGGGCGGCCTGTTCAGCTCGCTTCTGCTCAATCTCCTCGTCCTGCCCACCCTGTCGCTGCGCTTCGGACGCTTCGGCTGACCAGCTTTCCCCTTGCTCCGCAAAGCGGCCGCATGGAGTAAAGGCAATTTGAACAACGATGTCTCGGAAGGATTTAAAATAACAACGCAAAAACAATGTGTTGTATGTTCAGGGGATGGGATTCCCGCCCATTGATCCCGTAACGATTCGCCAGCGTCCTCAGGCTCTCTGGACTATTCTTATTGCTCGACGAACCGCCTCTGTCGTTGTGGCGCTCCGGGGAAGAACTTCGGCCATAGCGGGTCCTTCCCTTCCAACGATAAGATTGCGCCACCAAAGCGCGGGATCGATGACCTAAGCGTCGGATTGCGGAACGGCGGGGCGGCGCATCCTCACGGCAGGTCGCTGCGGCTGATTTTCGTCCAGGCGCAGGGATTTTGCCTAGAGTGATGCAGAAACCTGGTTATCTAAGCAAAAACGGCCCCGAAGGGCCGTCTTTAGCGTACTGGTTTCCTTGAAGGAAATTTGGAGCGGGCGAAGGGATTCGAACCCTCGACCCCAACCTTGGCAAG
>JAJXYV010000027.1 GCA_021780435.1 Pseudomonadota bacterium | reverse complement strand
GCGCCCGCCTTGCGCGCGGCCACGCAGGCCGCGGCCTGGTCAAATATGGCAAAGCGCCTTCATGGACTTGTCCGAAAATCGGCTTAGATTGCGGGTGCGAAGCGACGCTTCCGCTTGCGGGGCCTGGGCGACGGACCCCGAGAACAAGGAGCCGGCCGATGAAGCCAGCCATAACGCCAGAACAAGCGGCCGATATGATCCCCAATGGCGCCGTCGTGATGATCGGCGGCTTCATGGGCGTCGGCAGCCCGCACCGGATCATTGATGCGCTCGCCCGCTCGGGGCGGAAGGACCTCACCATCATCGGCAATGACGCCGGCCGCCCCAATTACGGCATCGGCCGCCTCGTCCACGAGGGCGTGGCGCGCAAGATCGTCGCCTCGCATATCGGCCTCAATCCCGAACTCCAGAAACATATGTTCGAAGGCTCGATCGAGGTCGAACTCACGCCCCAGGGGACGCTCGCCGAGCGCATCCGCGCCGCCGGCTTCGGCCTTGGCGGCGTGCTCACCAAGACGGCTCTCGGCACAATCGCCGCCGACGGCCAGAAGGTGATCGAGATCGACGGCGAAGAATGGCTTTACGCCCCGCCGCTGCGCGCCGATTTCGCGTTGCTGCACGCCGACCGCGCCGATTTCAACGGCAATCTGGTCTATCAGCTCACCGCGACCAATTTCAATCCGGTCATGGCGACGGCGGCGGCGACGGTGATCTGCGAACCGCGCGAGATTGTGCCGGTCGGCGTCATTTCGCCGGACCATGTCAACACGCCCGGCGTGCTCGTCGATTATCTCACGCGCAGGGAGGCGCCCGATGACCCCCGTTGAAATCATCCAGCGCCGCGTTGCGCGCGAACTGCGTCCCGGAACGCTGGTCAATCTCGGCATCGGCCTGCCGACCGGCGTGGCGCATTACATCGATCCCACCGCGGGCATCCTGTTCCAGTCGGAAAACGGAATTGTCGGCATGGGCTCCCGCCCGCCCGAGGGCATGGAGGACGAGGAGCTGACCGACGCCGGCGGCGTCTTCACCACCGCCGTGCCCGGCGCGGCGACGGTGGACAGCACGTTCTCCTTCGGACTCATTCGCGGCGGCCATGTCGACGCCACGGTGCTCGGCGGCCTCGAAGTCGACGAGGACGGCCATCTCGCCAATTGGGTCGTGCCCGGCAAGATGGCGCCCGGCATGGGCGGCGCGATGGATCTCGTCTCCGGCGCGCGCCGCGTGATCGTCGCCATGCAGCACACCGCCAAGGGCCGCCCGAAGATCGTCCCGAAATGCACCTTGCCCCTGACCGCGGTCCGGCGGATCACCCTCGTCGTCACCGATCTCGCGGTGATCGAGCCCACCGACGAAGGCCTCGTCCTGCGCGAACGCGCGCCCGCCGTCGATGTGGCCGAGATTGTCGCCGCGACCAGCGCGAAGCTGATCGTCGCGGATGAGGTTCCGGAAATGGCGCTCTGACGCAACGATTTTCTCAGTCCGAAACCTTGCTCCCATCCTCCCGGATCACCTCGCCGGGGCCGGGATAGGTCATGGTCGACTCCTCGACGCAGGAGGTCACGCTTTCGTTCTTCCAGGGCGAGATCGCGCCGGGCTCGGCCAGCCGGAAAAAGCCGGTCCTGGCCGCGACGAGGTCGCGCGCGTCGGCGCCAGTGAGCGCGCAGGCCCAGACATGGGTTTTTTCGACGGAATATTTCCACGACGGATCGTCGCCATCGATCGCCGCCAGCCGGAAAACCTTCATGACCGCCTCCTGCAAACTCGTCTCGAAAATCTATCCGTGACCGCTCAGGGCTTCGCCGAGCGAATGTGCAATTCCTCGCCGTCGAGAAGGAAGCGGCCATAGCCGCAATGATGCATGGTTTTCGCCTTGGCGCGCCCGGGTTCGATCCAGGCTTTCACCGCTTCGAGGACGAAGAGATTATAGCGCGCGACCAAAGCGCGATCCACCACCCGGCATTCGATATTGGCAATACATTCCGCGATCCGGGGCGCGGCGACCATCGTCCCCTTTTTCGCCGTCAGGCCGAAGCGCGCGAATTTGTCGACCTCGCGGCCCGAGCAATTGCCGACGCCGACCACAATCTCCGCCATTTCGGCGGGCGGGATGGCGATCACGCATTCACCCGTCCTTTTCAGCGCCCTGTGCGAGAAATTGCCCTCGCTCACCACGCAGGCGATCAGCGGCGGATTGAATTCCAGCATTGTGTGCCACGACATGGTCATGACGTTGGCCCGGCCGCCTTCGCTCGTCGTCAGGAGGACGACGGGACCGGGTTCGAGCTTCTGATAGACCTTGCTGAGATCAAGCGCGCGCATGACCCCGATCATGCCGTTGCGCGCGCGAACCGCAAGAGGGCGCGATGAAGATCCCGCCATTTGCGCCCCGGCGGGCCGGGCGCCATCATCGCCGCGCCATCCGCCAGGATTCGCCCGTGAACGAAGAACGATCCAGCCTTTCGGAAATCTTTCGGACCTTTCTGCGCCTTGGCCTCACCAGTTTCGGCGGGCCGGTCGCGCACCTGTCCTATTTCCGCGCCGAATTCGTCGAGCGCCGGAAATGGCTCGACGAAAAGGCCTATGCCGACACCGTCGCTTTGTGCCAGTTCCTGCCCGGTCCCGCGTCGAGCCAGGTCGGCATCGTCCTCGGCATGTTGCGCGCCGGATTTGCGGGCGGCCTCGCCGCCTGGGCCGGTTTTACCCTGCCCTCGGCTCTGGCGCTGATCCTCTTCGCCTATGGTCTTGGCCGCATCGGCGACATTTCCCATGTCGCCTGGCTGCACGGATTGAAGATCGTCGCCGTCGCGGTGGTCGCGCAGGCCGTCTGGGGCATGGCGAAAAACCTCTGTCCCGACCGCGAGCGCGCAAGCCTCGCCGTCGCCGCGACCGCCCTGACGCTCGCCTTCCCCTCCGCCGCCGGCCAGATCGCGACGATCGTCCTTGGCGGGCTCGTCGGCTGGCGCTTCCTGCCCGCCGCCGCCGCCGGCCCGCACCGGCCCCTCCTCATTCCGGTCAGCCGCGCCAACGCCGCCATCGCCGCGGCGCTTTTCGCCGCCCTCCTCGTCGGCCTGCCCGTTCTGGCCCAGGCGACGTCGAGCCACGCCCTCGCTCTCTTTGCCAGCTTCTACCGCTCCGGCGCGCTGGTCTTCGGCGGCGGCCACGTCGTGCTGCCGCTGCTGCAACAGGCCGTCGTCCCGCAGGGCTGGATCGGCAATGACGCCTTTCTCGCCGGCTATGGCGCCGCGCAGGCCGTTCCCGGCCCGCTCTTCACCTTCGCGGCTTATCTCGGAACGGCGATGCAGGACGCGCCGAACGGTTTATTGGGCGGGCTCCTGTGCCTCGTCGCCATCTATCTGCCGTCCTTTCTGCTGCTGATCGCCGCTTTGCCCTTCTGGGACGCGCTGCGCCATCGTTTGAGCGTCCAGTCGGCGTTGAAAGGCGTCAATGCGGCGGTGGTCGGCCTGCTCCTTGGCGCGCTCTACACGCCGGTCTGGACCAGCGCGATCTTTTCCGGGACCGATTTCAGCCTCGGCGTCGTCGCCTTCCTGCTGCTGGTCTTCTGGAAGGCCCCGCCCTGGCTCGTCGTCGTGCTCGGCGCGCTGGGCGCGGCGGCCCTGGCCGCGCTTTAGCCGGTGAAAACAGGCGCAACCGTCGCTACAACATGTCGCGAGATAATCCGACGACTCGCCGGCTTCTTCATGAGGACTGCATGCTGACCGTCGCCCATCTTCGCCGCCCGGGCCTCGCGCCGGTCGATTTCGCGCTGGCGGATGGCGAATGCATCGCCGTCCAGGGTCCTTCGGGCTCCGGCAAGAGCCTTCTCCTGCGGGCCATCGCCGACCTCGACCCATCGGAAGGCGACATTCGCCTGGACGGCGCGCGGCGCGAGGACATGCCGGCGCCGGAATGGCGCCGCTGCGTCATCTACGCAGCGGCCGAACCGGGCTGGTGGGCCGAGACGCCGGCGCCCCATTTTCCCGGTCCCGACCAGGCGCGCGCCCTCGTCGAACAACTCGGCCTCAGCCCCGACCTCCTCGAACGGCCGATCTCAAGGCTCTCGACAGGCGAACGCCAGCGGCTGGCGCTCGCCCGCGCCCTCGCCCGCAACCCGCGCGCGCTGCTCCTGGACGAGCCGACCGCCGCCCTCGACGCAAAGGCACGCGCCCTGGCCGAGGCTCTGGT
>JAJXYV010000260.1 GCA_021780435.1 Pseudomonadota bacterium | reverse complement strand
CGAACAGGCCGTCGAGGCTGGCCCGACAACGCGAACAGGGTCGCCCTCCGCGAGGCTGTCCACGGGATTGTCGATGAGTCGGTCGTTCGGCGAAACGCCCGACACGACTTCAATCTCGGAGCCGAAATCGTGGCCGACGACGATGTCTTTGAAATGGGCGCGACCGTCCACGACCGTGGCGACGCGAATGCTTTTGTCGTCCATGGCAAGGGCGGTGACGGGAATGAGCAAGCCGCCCTTCGACGTCTTCTGCAAAGAGAAACGCACATAGGCGAAGGCGCCGGGTTTGAGCACATGGTCGGGATTTGGCGCCAGAAGCTCGACCTGCAGCATGAGCGATTTCGGGTCGATCGCGCGCGAGGTCGTCAGGATGGCCGCATCGAAAACGCGGCCCGGATATTGCGGGAGGCTCAAGGTCGCCTTGACTCCATCGCGCAGTCCTCCGACATAGTTTTGTGGCGCATTGACATAGACGCGCATGGCGTGGATGTCGTCGACCTTGAACAGGGTCGTGCGCCTGCCCGACCCGAGCCTGTCGGTAACATAGGAGCCGATGTCGATGTCGCGCGCCGTGACCACGCCGTCGAATGGCGCGATCACATTGGCGAACGCCTTCTTCGCCAGCAGCCGTTGCAGTTTCGCCGCGACGGCGTTGAAATTGGCCTTTTTGACGAGCAAATCCGCGTCATACGCCTCGACAGCCTGTTTCGAGACGGCTCCAGTCGCGCGCAGCGCGTCCCAACGCCGCGCCGTCAGTTCCGCGATAGCCTCCGCGGATTTGGCGCTCGAGATCTCGTCCCGCGCCTCCCTGATTTGCTGGTCCAGCGCGGGCGTATCGATCACCGCGAGCGTTTCGCCCTTTTTCACAATGGCGCCGTAATCCGTTCGCCACTCCTTGATATAGCCCGAGACCTGCGCGTCGATGGCGGCTTCATAGAAAGCGTCGACCCGGCCGGGTAGGATGAGGATGCGCGGCTCGGCGTCGGGCCGGGGCGAGACCAACGCCACATTCGTGATGGCGCGCCCGTCCGTCCAGCGGGCAAGCTTCGCCGAAGCCGCGCGCCGCTGAAGGATTCCATGAGCGGCAAGCGCGATGGCCACGATCGCGCCGAGCGCAAGAATGATCCTGCCGCGATTCACGCCCGACGCCGCGGGACGGGTGAGCGTGGCGGTCTCGGCGTGGTTCATGCCGCGATCCTCAAATTTCAAACATTTCGGCGGCAGCGGTTTCCGGCTTTTCGCGGGCGCGGACGACGCTGAAGACGACGGGCACGAAGATCAGGGTTGCCACCGTCGCGAACATCAGGCCCCCGATCACCGCGCGGCCGAGGGGGGCGTTCTGCTCGGTGCTGACCGCCATCGGAATCATGCCGATGATCATGGCCGACGCCGTCATCAGCACCGGCCTGAACCGGCCGACACCCGCCTCGAGCGCAGCGCTGACCGGGTCCAGCCCGTCCTCGAGCCTTTCGCGCGCGAAGGCGATAACCAGCAGCGAATTGGCGGTCGAGACGCCGACGCACAGGATGGCGCCGATCAGCGCGGGCACCGAAAGGGTCGTGTTCGACAGAAACAGGATCCAGACGACGCCCGCAAGCACGGCCGGCAAGGCGCTGACAATGACGAAAGGGTCGAGCCAGGACTGGAAATTGACGACGATCACCAGATAGATCAGCACGATCGCCAAAGCCAGGCCGGCGAGGATCTGCGAATAGGCGGCGTTCATTGTCGCCGTTTGGCCGCGCAGAAACACTTGCGCGCCGCGAGGCAACTCCTTGTCCATGTCGGCGATGACCTTGCGGACGTCGTCGGAGACGCCGCCGAGGTCGCGCTGGTTGTTCGCGGCGTAGATGTCGATGACCGGCTGGACCGAATAATGCGACACGACGGCGTCGCTCACGGTGAGGCCGATCCGGGAGACGCCGCCGAGAATTTGCGCCGGCTTGGTCGTCGAGACGGGCAGGCGTTCCAGCGCGCTGAACGAATCCATCCAGTATTGCGGCGTTTGCGCGACCAAAGGATAGGAGATGCCGGTCTTGCGGTTGAGCCAGAACACCGGATTGGTCTGGATCGAACCGGCCTCGGTCGTCTGGAGGGAGGTGACGACATCGCGTTCGGTCACGCCGACCTGATCCGCCTCGATGCGATTGACGTCGACGCGAATGGTCGGGACGTTGAACACCTGCTGGATGCGCGCGTCGGCCACGCCGTTGATCCGGGCGATACGCTTGAGCAATTTGAAGGCGAAGGCCTTGTTGGCGTCGACGTCGGCGCCGATGATCTGCACGTCGATCGGCGCCGGCAGGCCGAAATTGAGAATTTGCGTCACGATATTGGACGGGAGGAAGGAGAAGATGACGCCGGGAAATTTCTCCGGGAGTATGGCGCGCAGACGGTTGGTCAGGCGGTCGGTGTTCTTTTCCTGGCCCGCCTTGAGCGTGATGAGAACGTCGGCGTCGGCGGCGCTGATGGTCCCGGTGTTGATATAGGCCGCGTTGATGCCGCTGATCGGCAGGCCGATGTTGTCAACGATCGAGGAGACATTTTCCGGCCCGGCGACCTTCCTGACCTCGGTCTCCACCCGATCCGCCAGAACCGAGGTTTCCTCGATGCGCAAGCCGTCCCGTCCGCGGACATGCATCAGGATCTGCGTGGTCTCGACGTCAGGAAAGAAATTGCTGCCGAGGAAGGGAAAAAGGCCAAACGAAGCAATGACAAGGCCAAGGAAGGCGAAGACGAAACGCAGCCGCAATTCCAGCGCCCGGCTGAGCAGGCCCGCATAGGCGTCGCGCAACTGTTCGAAACGACGTTCGAATCCCTGCTGAAATCTCACGAGCGGATTGCGCGGCGGCGCTTCTCCCTCGTGCGAGCGCGCCCGACCGCCGAGCAGGTGGTTCGCCATGGTCGGCACGAGGGTCGCCGACAGGATGTAGGAGGCGAACAGCGCGAAGACCACGGCCTTGGCCAGGGGACGGAACAGGTAGCCCGAGACGCCGCCAAGGCCGAACATGGGCACGAAGACGATGGACATGCACACCAGCGCGATCGTGACCGGCAAAATGATCTGGCGCGCGCAATCCATGATCGCGGATTCGATCTCCTTCCCTCGCTCCAGTTGCGCGCTGATGTTCTCGACCCATACGATCGCGTTGTCGACCAATATGCCGACCGCCAAGGCGAGACCTCCGAGAGTCATCACGTTGATGGTCTCGCCCGTGGCGGCCAGCGCCGCGATGGCCGTGAGAATCGCCAGCGGAATGGAAACGCTGACGATCAAGGTCGAGCGCGGACTGCCGAGAAACAGCAGGACCGCCAGACCCGTGAGGCCTGCCGCGATCAAGCCCTCGCGGATGACCGAACGCACGGCCGCCTCGACGAAAACCGACTGGTCGCCGACCGCCGCGATGTGGAGCGATTTCGGCACGATTTCGCGCAAATGCGGCAACAGATTCTTGACGCCCGCGATCACGTCGAGGGTGGACGCCGATCCCGCCTTGACGATGGTCATGAGGACGGCGTTGGCGCCATCGACCCGCACGACATTGGTTTGCGGCGGATAGCTGTCATGCACATAGGCGACGTCGCGGATCAGGATCGCGGCGCCGTTGACGGTGCGAATTGGCAGGTTGTTGAACTCCTGCAACCGCCTCGGGGAATCGTTCAGAGCGACGATATATTCGAGCTTGGCGATCTTCTGCGTGCCGACGGGAACGATCTGGTTCTGCTGCTCGACGGCGTTGACGATGTCCTGCGCCGACAGGCCAAAGGACTGCAGCTTCGCCTGATCGACGTCGATTTGGATCTGGCGAACCTTGCCGCCGTAGGGCGAAGGCACGGCCGCGCCTTGGACCGTGGCGAGTTGCGGCCGGATGACATTTTGGCCGATGTCGAAAGTCTTGGCTTGCGACAAGGCCTTGCTCGACAGCGCCAGTTGCAGGATCGGCACGCTCGACGCGTCGAAACTCAGCACATAGGGCGGCGTGATGCCGGGCGGAAGCAGCTTGAGGACGGTCTGCGAAGCGGCGGTGATCTGGGCGAGCGCGGAATTGATGTTGACCGTGGGCTGGAAAAAGACCTTCACGACGCCATAGCCGGCCAGCGACTGGGATTCGATGTGCTCGATGTCGTTGACCTGCGCGCTGAGCGTGCGTTCAAAATAATAGATGACATAGCCGGACATGTCGTCCGGCGGCAGGCCATTATAAGTCCAGACCACCGCGACCAC
>JAJXYV010000263.1 GCA_021780435.1 Pseudomonadota bacterium | reverse complement strand
ACATGGTGCGGCTGTGGCGCGCCGAGGCCCATGGCGTCGAGAAGAAGGCGCTCGGCGAATGGTGGGGCCAGATCGACCGCTGGCGCGGCCGCAACTCCTTCGGCTACCGGAAGTCGGAGACGGCCATCAAGCCGCAATACGCCGTCGAGCGCCTCTATGAGCTGACCAAAGGCCGCAAGACCATGATCACCACCGAGGTCGGCCAGCATCAGATGTGGGCGGCGCAGCACTTTCACTTCGATGAGCCGAACCGCTGGATGACCTCGGGCGGCCTCGGCACGATGGGCTATGGCCTGCCGGCGGCGATTGGCGCCCAGCTCGCCAATCGCGACGCTCTGGTGGTCGATATCGCCGGCGAGGCTTCGATCCTGATGAACATCCAGGAGCTTTCGACGGCCAAGCAATACCGCTGCCCGGTCAAGGTCTTCATCCTGAACAACGAATATATGGGCATGGTGCGCCAGTGGCAGGAGTTGCTGCATGGCGGACGTTATTCCTCGTCCTATTCCGAGGCTCTGCCCGATTTCGTCAAGCTCGCCGAAGCCTATGGGATCAAGGGCATGCGCTGCTCCGATCCGGCTCAGCTCGACGCCGCGATCCAGGAGATGATCGACAGTCCGGAAGCCGTGCTGTTCGATTGCGTCGTCGACAAGGCCGAAAACTGTCTGCCGATGATCCCGTCGGGCAAGGCCCACAACGAAATGATCCTGCCCGACACCGACGAAGACATCGGCAATGTCATCGACGACAAGGGCAAGATGCTGGTGTGATTTTTCCGCGCGGCGCGATTTCCCTCGCGCCGCGACGCTTCAACCTCGCCGTCATCGCTTCGCTCGCCATGACGGGTTCAATGATTTGATGGATGGCCATCCATGAACGCCCAGACCACCGCAGCGCTTTCGCCTTATTCCTCCTCGGCCGGCAAGGACTCGCGCACCGAGACGCACACCCTTTCCGTCCTGGTCGACAACGAGCCGGGCGTTCTCGCCCGCGTCGTCGGCATGTTTTCCGGACGCGGCTACAACATCGAAAGCCTGACCGTGGCCGAGGTGGCGCACGCCCAGGCCCTGTCGCGCATCACCATCGTCACCACCGGGACGCCGGAAACGATCGAACAGATCTCGCACCAGCTCGAGCGCATCGTGCCGATCCACAAGGTCACCGATCTGTCGCTGCTTGACAGCTTCGTCCAGCGCGAACTGGCGATGATCAAGGTGCGTGGCAAGGGCGAGGCTCGCACCGAAGCCCTTCGTCTTGCCGAAGCCTTCCGCGCCCGCGTCATCGACGCGACCACCGAGAGCTTCATCTTCGAGCTGACCGGCGCGCCGAAGAAGATCGACGATTTCATCGAGCTCATGCGCCCGATCGGCCTCGTCGAAGTCGCCCGCACCGGCGTCGCCGCGATCACCCGCGGCCCGCAGGGCATGTGAGTGAACAAGCCTTTCCCGGAGCCGGATCTCGGCGCGGTCGCGCCCAAGCCGCTCGCGCATCATGAGTTCCGCCCCGACATCAACGGCCTGCGCGCGCTGGCCGTGCTGTCGGTGCTTGGCTTTCACGCCGGCTTTCCGTTCACGCCGGGCGGCTTCGCCGGCGTCGATATCTTTTTCGTCATTTCCGGCTTCCTGATTTCGCGCATCATCCTGAGCGAGCGTCAGGCCGGCGCCTTTTCGCTGGCCGATTTCTACGGCAAGCGCGTCAAGCGCATTCTTCCCGCCTTGCTGCTGGTGGTTTTCGCCAGCTGGGCGGCGGGCTGGGCGTGGCTCGATCCCGACGCCTTCCGCCGGACGGGCGGCCATATGGAGGCCAGCTCCTATTTTTCGGTCAATCTCTGGCTTTATCGGAATTCGGGAGGCCCGGCGGCCTATTTCCAGGAGCATGCGCGTTATTTTCCCTTCCTCCACCTGTGGTCGCTGTCGATCGAGGAGCAGTTCTACCTGATCTGGCCGGCGCTGATGCTGGCCCTGTTCCGCGTCCGCCGCCTGACTGCCCCGGCGATCGCCCTGATTTTCGTCGCTTCGCTCGTCTTCTGCATCGTCCTGACCCCGATCAACTCCACTGCGGCTTTCTATTTCCTGAGCGCGCGGGCCTGGGAGTTGGCGCTCGGCGCCCTGCTCGCCCAGCGCGAGGTCTTCGTCGAACCCGCTGCGCCGAAGGCGGGCGTCGCCAACCTGCTCGCGGCCTCGGGGATTTTCCTGATGCTGCTGAGCGTTTTCTGGCTCCTGAGCGAGACGTCGCCCTGGCCGGGCTCCCTGGCGCTGGTCCCCACCATCGGCTGCGCCTTGGTGATCGCCGCGCCCGGCGCTCGCGTCAGCCGAGTCCTGCTCGGCAACCGCCCGGCCCAGTTCTTCGGCCAGATCTCCTATCCGCTCTATCTGTGGCACTGGCCGCTGCTGTCCTACGCCCATGTGCTTTACGGCGACGACCTTTCGCCCTGGCTGACGGCCGGGCTGCTGGCGCTGGCGGTCCTGCTCGCCTTCCTCACCTGGCGCCTGATCGAGCGTCCCGTCGCCGCAGCCTACCGCCGCAAGCCCCTGGCAGTCGCCGCGCCTTTGCTGGCTGGGCTGGCCCTCGCGGGCCTCGTCGGCTCGGCCACCCGCAGGGCGGACGGATTTCCAGGGCGTTTTCCGCCCGAGGTCGCGACGATGATGGATTATCGCGCCGGCGGCGCGGCGGGGCCGCAAATGGCCTGCGTCGAGTCCGGTTCGGAGAGCCGGGCCGGCCTCGACGAATGGCGGCGACGGGCAAGTGACTTTTTCGCCGCGCGGCAATGCGCGAAGATCAAGGATCCGGCAAAGCCGACGATTGTTGTCACCGGCGATTCACATGCGCTTCATCTGCTGGCCGGCCTCGACCGCTTCTATGGCGACCGCGCCAATGTTCTGATGTTCTCCTCGCTTTGGTGCGCGCCGCTGATCGCGCAGAGCGATTGGACCACGGGCATGGTCGGCGCGCCGCGGTGCCACGCGATCAATCAGGAGGTGGTCCGCAACATTCTCGCCATTCAGCCGGCGGCCGTTGTGATTGGAACCTATTTCGAGGAATTCTACGACACCGAAAGCCGCTATTATCCAAGCTTCCTCAAGGATTTCGACGCCAATGTCGCGGCGTTGCGGCAGGGCGGCTTCCGCGGCCCGATCATCGTCATGGGGCAGGTCCCGACCTGGTCGCTCTGGATGCCCATTCTCGTCGGCCGCGAAATGCTCGCCGGCCATGGCGTCAGCGAATTTTCCTCGCAAAATCTCAAGGCCGAAAGCCTCGAAACCGACGCGCGGCTGCAAGCCCATCATTGGGGCGAGAATGTCTTCTATCTCTCGCAGGCCGGGAAATTATGCGGCGCGCAGGGTTGCCGCCGCCTCGTCGGCCCGCGCCTGCCGGAGGACGTGATCGCCAATGATTACGGGCATTACACCCCGGCGGGCTCGATCTTCGCCGTGGAGAACATCCTGGCGCCTGCGCTCGATCCCATTCTTGCGAAACGGCCATGACGCCGCTAGGGAGACACGCGCTGGCGCGCCTTTCGCCCCGGCGCCGGTTCTCGCGCGTCGCGCCATGTCGCCGGGCGGACGGAATCGTCTTGGGTCGTCGAGGGATGTGATTGCAGGAACCGAGATTCTCGTCGTTTGAACGGGCCAGCGCGGAGAAGCTCCTCGCGCACCATGACTTCCGGCCGGACATCAACGGCTTGCGCGCGCTCGCCGTGCTGTCGGTGCTCGGCTTTCACGCCGGCTTGCCTTTCACGCCGGGCGGCTTCGCGGGCGTTGACATCTTCTTCGTCATCTCCGGCTTCCTGATTTCCCGCATCATCCTGAGCGAACGCGTGGCGGGCGGCTTCTCTCTGCTGGACTTTTACGGAAAGCGGGTCCGGCGCATCCTGCCCGCGCTCCTGCTGGTCCTGTTCGCAAGCTGGGCTGCGTCATGGTTTCTGCTGGAGCCGGCGGAGTTCCGCCGTTTTGGCGGCCATATGGAGGGAAGCTCCTATTTTACCGTCAATCTCTGGCTGCTTCGCCAAGGCAACGGGCCCGGAGCCTATTTCCTCCCCGACTCACGCTACTTCCCCCTGCTGCACCTCTGGTCCCTGAGCATCGAGGAGCAGTTCTATCTCCTCTGGCCCGCGATCTTGCTCGTTCTGCTCAGGTTCAAGCGCGCCGTGGCCCCGGGCGTCGCCGTCATCTTCGTCATTTCGCTCGTCTATTGCATCGTCCTGACCGGGCAGAACTCGACCGCCGCCTTCTATTCGCTGACCAC
>JAJXYV010000069.1 GCA_021780435.1 Pseudomonadota bacterium | reverse complement strand
AATAGCGCCGCCCTGGCGGTCGGCGGTAACGCCTCGCTGTCGGCGAGGATGGTCAGTGTCGCCGGCGGCGTCTACGGATCGAGCAAGATCAATGCATCGGCAGGAATTTTCACGGGGGCTCCGCGGGCGAGGGATCCCTATGCCTCCGTGCAACTGCCAGCCTATGCCGGCTGCGATCACACGGGTTACTCGACCCAAACAAACGCGACGATCAATCCCGGCGTCTATTGCACCGGGTTTTCGGTCAATTCGAACGCTGTCGTCACGATGAACCCTGGTCTTTACATCTTCGATCGCGGTTCCTTCCAGATCAATGGGCAGGCCACGCTGACGAGCGCGACCGTGAACGGGGTCAGCGGCGTCACACTGGTGTTCACGTCGAGCACCAACGCCAACTGGCCGACGGTGACGATCAATGGCGGCGCGACCGTCAACCTTGCCGCGCCGACGACAGCCGACATCAAGAATGGCAATAACGGCCTCAATGGAATCCTCTTCTATGGAGACCGGAACATGCCCGTCGGCACGAGCTACAAGCTGAGCGGAGGCTCGGTCCAGACCCTGTCCGGAGCGGTTTACCTGCCCGAGGCCGCCATCACCTACTCTGGCAATACGACCACCACCAATGCCTGCCTCCAGCTGATCGGCGATACGATCACCTTCACCGGGACCAGCAATGTCGCCCTCTCCGGCTGCGGCGTCTACGCCCTGAAAACATTCGGCAGCGCAATCAACAATGGCCAGAATTCAGTGAGTTTGGTCCAGTGACGCGTTACGGCTGAAAACGGTCGATGTGTGGATGAAGGCGACGTAGCGAAGTTGGCGGGCGAGCCGCCAGGAAACGACAGGCTCCGGCGCGGGCGATACTGGTGAAAGTGGTGCGATAACAATGGCGGCGCAACTTCCCTCAAAAGCAAAAACGAAACATGATGAGCGGCGGCGAAGCTTTTTGCTTCGCAGGCTGTGGCGCGACCGCAAGGCCGCCTCGATCATCGAATTCGGCTTGCTCACACCGATCTTTTTCGGGGTTCTCGGGGCTTCGGTCGATCTCGGCGAGGCCGTGCTGACCAAGTTCAAGTTGTCGTCAACGCTCGAAGCGGCTTCCTCCTATGCGCTGGATCAGGTCCAGATCGCGAATAAGAACCAGACGACGCCGCCCGCAAGCTCCGCTGGCGGCGCCGCCTTCGCTTCGTCGCTCGCCCAACTTGCGGCCAACGCGATCGGGTCGAACTGGGCCAATGTCACGGTCGTCGTGAACAACGGCCCGACGACGCGGATCAGCGGCGGGACGGCGACCAACAGCGGAACGGCGTCCAACGCCGACAACTACTATTGCCCGACCGGCTCAGGCGCCTCGATGGACTGGAACAGCCCCCAGACGACGGCCGGCGTCGCCTGTTCCGGCGGCGGCGTCGCCGGCAAGTTCGTGCGGATCACTGTGCGTCGCGCCTATTCTCCGATTTTGTTGCCGTCGCCCATGGTCGCGCAAGACCTGTCGGCGACCAGCATCATCCAGGTCCAGTGAGGCGGGCGATGCGCGTGACGCTGCGGAAATGGAGGCGGAGCGAGACCGGCGGCGCGACGCTCGAATTCGCTCTCGTCAGCGTGCCCTTGCTTCTCGTCATGTTCGGCGTGGCGGAATTCGGCCGGTCGATCTGGATCCAACAGGCGTTGCAGAACACTTCCTTCAAGGTCGCGCGATGCGCCGGCCTTGCTCTCGCGAGTTGCGCGGCTTCGGGAGCCTACAGCGCGTCAGCGACATTGAGCTACGCCGAGACCATGGCGAAGCAATGGGGCGTGACCCTTGGCTCGAGCAACGTGACCCTGTCCCATGCGTCCTCGTGTCCGGGCCAGTCGGGTTTGACGACTTTTTCGATGGTGACGCTGACCTATCCCTTCAGCACCGTCGTCGCCAAATTGATTCCGCAACTCGACGGCAAGACGATTTCCGCGTCCGCCTGCTTTCCGAACGCCTCCTGAGCCGCCGCCGGCATGGCGCCCGTTGGCCTCCCTTGACGCCGGGGGCCTTTGCGACACATAACTTCCATATTGGCCAAGGGGAGCCCCGGCAGGGGGCTGAGAGGCTGGCGGTCGTTCTTTCGCGAGAGCGGCGCCCGGCGACCCTCAGGCGGCCTTGTCAAAGGCCGCCGCACCTGATCCAGTTCGCACTGGCGGAGGGATGGCGCGAAACGAAGTCACCCCTTCGCTCACGCCCATTCCTCCATCGGCGCAATCTCTACGCAAGCTTTTGGCCCATGCCGGAGCGCGCGTGAAATCCGGAAGCGCAAGCGGTTGGCTCATGCCAGAGCGCGCGAAAGGAACTCCGGGAAGCGAGGGCGAGAAATGCGCATCCGCATCATTGGCGCCGGCGCGGCGGGTCTGACCGCCGCTTTCGAGCTTGTCACGCGCGCCCGGAGCCTGGGCCGCGACCTCGCGCTGGAAATCGTCGAGAAAAATCAGGGACCCGGCCGCGGCTGCTCGTTCTACGCGGGGGGCATGATCGCGCCCTGGTGCGAAGCGGAATCGACCGAGCCGATCGTCGCGAGCCTCGGCGGCGAAGCTCTGGAATTCTGGACCAGGACGGTCCCCGTCGCGGAACGGCGCGGCAGCCTCGTCGTGGCGCCGGCGCGTGACCGCGCGGAGCTGATCCAGTTTTCCCGCCGCACCTCGCATTTCACGACGCTCGACAGCGACGGACTCGCCGAAATCGAGCCCGACCTCGCCGGCAATTTCTCCACCGCGCTTTATTTCGAGGAGGAGGCCCATCTCGAACCCCGCGCGGCCATCGCCCATCTCGCCGGTCTGCTGGCCAAAGAGCCCAATGTCTCCTTCCGCTATGGCGTGGACGCCGCGACCCTGCCGGACAATTGCGACTGGACGCTCGATTGCCGTGGCTATGCCGCCAAGCCAGACCTGACCGGCCTGCGCGGCGTCAAGGGCGAGATGATGGTCCTGCGCTCCGCCGACGTAAAGCTCGCCCGGCCGGTGCGGATGCTGCACCCGCGCCATCCGGTCTATGTCGTGCCGCGCGCCGACGGAACCTTCATGGTCGGGGCCACGATGATCGAGAACGAGGAGCGGGCGCGGGTCACGGCGCGCTCGCTCGTCGAACTGGTCAATTCCGCCTTCGCCATCCACCCGGCCTTTGGGGAGGCCGAAATGGTCGAGACCGGCTCCGACGTGCGGCCCAGTTTCTTCGACAATCTGCCGCGCATCGTCCGCGACGGGCGCAGGCTCCATCTCAATGGGCTCTACCGCCACGGATTCCTGCTGTCGCCGGCTCTCGCCAACCGCGCCGCACGGATCGTGCTGGAGGACGCCTATTTCCCGGAGGTCATGGATGAAGATCGTGGTCAATGGCGAAGCGCGCAACGTGCGGGCGCCTGATCTCGCCGCGCTGCTCGCCGAACTGGAATTTCCTCCGGAGTTGGTCGCCACGGCGGTCAACGAGACTTTTGTCCGCGCGAAGGAACGCGCGGCCCGCACGCTCACGGAGGGCGACCGCGTCGAGATCCTGACCCCGCGCCAGGGAGGCTGACGCCGGTTCTCGATGACGCGAGCCGGGCAGATGCGAACGCCATAGGGCGTCGTGAGACGCCCGTCTGAAGACGGACTGGTGGCCGATTTGATGCGAGGGAACCGTTGATCGTGATTTGTCACGATCAACAAGAAAGGAATAAAAAATGACTGATCCGCTGCGCCTGTATGACGCCGAACTGCATTCGCGCCTTCTGGTCGGGACGGCGCAATATCCCTCGCCGGCCATTCTCGCCGAGGCGCTTCTGACGTCGCGCGCCGAGGTCGTCACGGTTTCGCTGCGCCGCGAGGCCGGCGGCGGGCGCGCCGGCGAGAGCTTCTGGGGCCTGATCCGCTCGCTTGGCGTGCGCATCCTGCCCAACACCGCCGGCTGCCGCACCGTCAAGGAAGCGGTGGCCACCGCCCAGATGGCGCGCGAATTGTTCGCCACTGATTGGATCAAGCTGGAGGTCATCGGCGAGGAAGACCTGCTCGCGCCGGATGTCTTCGGCCTGGTCGAGGCCGCGCGCATCCTGTGCGACGAAGGCTTCGCGGTCTTTCCCTACACGACCGACGATCTGGTCGTGGCGGAAAAGCTGCTCGACGCCGGCTGCAAGGTGCTGATGCCCTGGGGCGCGCCGATCGGTTCGGGCAGGGGACTGAACAATCTCTTCGCGCTGCGGGCGATGCGCGCCCATTTCCCCGACGTTCCGCTGGTGATCGACGCCGG
>JAJXYV010000129.1 GCA_021780435.1 Pseudomonadota bacterium | reverse complement strand
CCGCTCGACCTGTTCAAGCATCGGCGGCGATCGGGTTAACATAAAGGGCAGATGGGGGCGCCGCGCACCGCTTTCAAGCCGCCTTCAAGCTCGCCGCCAGGCGAATCCGCCGCCCCCTTCTCACACCCCGCGATCAGGCGCTCGCGCCGCTCTTCTCCGCGCGCTCCGCGTAGATATAGAGCGGCTTGGCCTTGCCATCGACCACCTCCGGACCGATCACCACCTGCTCGACGCCCTCGAGCCCGGGCAGGTCGAACATGGTGTCGAGCAGGATGCCCTCCATGATCGACCGCAGGCCGCGGGCGCCGGTCTTGCGCTCGATCGCCTTGCGGGCGATGACGTTGAGCGCCTCGTCCTGGAACGTCAGCTCGACATTCTCCATCTCGAACAGGCGCTGGTACTGCTTGACCAGCGCGTTCTTCGGCTCGGTGAGGATCTTCTTGAGGGCTTCCTCGTCGAGATCCTCCAGCGTCGCGATCACCGGCAGGCGGCCGACGAATTCGGGGATCAGGCCGAATTTCAACAGGTCCTCCGGCTCGACGTTGCGGAAGATCTCGCCGGAGCGGCGCTCGTCCGGGCCCTCGACCTTGGCCTGGAAGCCGATCGAGGCGGTCTTGCCGCGCGACGAGATGATCTTGTCGAGGCCCGCGAAGGCGCCGCCGCAGATGAACAGGATGTTGGTCGTGTCCACCTGCAGGAATTCCTGCTGCGGATGCTTGCGGCCGCCCTGCGGCGGCACGGAAGCGACCGTGCCTTCCATGATCTTGAGCAGCGCCTGCTGCACGCCCTCGCCCGACACGTCGCGGGTGATCGACGGATTGTCCGACTTGCGGGAAATCTTGTCGATCTCGTCGATATAGACGATGCCGCGCTGCGCGCGCTCGACATTATAGTCCGACGCCTGCAGCAGCTTGAGGATGATGTTCTCGACATCCTCGCCGACATAGCCCGCCTCGGTCAGGGTCGTGGCGTCGGCCATGGTGAAGGGCACGTCGAGGATGCGGGCCAGGGTCTGGGCCAGCAAGGTCTTGCCGGAGCCTGTGGGGCCGACCAGCAGGATGTTCGACTTGGCCAGTTCGACGTCGGAATGCTTGGTCGCGTGATTCAATCGCTTGTAGTGATTGTGCACGGCGACCGAGAGCACCCGCTTGGCCTGGGGCTGCCCGATCACATAATCGTCGAGAACCTTGCAGATCTCCTTCGGCGTCGGAATGCCATCCCGGGTCTTCACCAGCGCGGACTTGTTCTCCTCGCGGATGATGTCCATGCACAGCTCGACACATTCGTCGCAGATGAACACCGTGGGCCCGGCGATCAGCTTCCGCACCTCGTGTTGGCTCTTGCCGCAGAACGAGCAGTAGAGCGTATTTTTCGAGTCGCTATTGCCAACCTTGCTCATCAGCATCTCCTTGCGGTCGAGCGCCGTTCCAGACGCCGCGACTTCTGGTCTCGTTCGACCGCCTTGCGCCGCCCCGGGCGGAAACTTCCGCCAGAGGCCGCTGGGCTTCCCGCCGCCGGTTCGGCGCATTCGCGCTTTCGCGCCCCGGATCGACCATCAACGTCAAACGCCTAATGTAGGCCCATGGCCGTCAATGGCAAGCTTCACAATGCGCGGCGTCCCATGCAAGACGCGCGCCTTCCCCAGTTCATTTCGCTTCCGGCTCTTCCGGACGCTTGCTGAGCATCTCGTCGATCAGGCCGAAATCCTTGGCTTCCTCGGCCGACATGAAGTGGTCGCGGTCGAGCGTCTGCTCGATCGTGTCGTAATCCTGGCCAGTGTGCTTCACATAGACTTCGTTCAGGCGCTTCTTGACCTTCATGATGTCCTCGGCGTGGCGCAGGATGTCCGAGGCCTGGCCCTGGAAGCCGCCGGACGGCTGATGGACCATGATTCGGGCGTTCGGGAGCGCGAAGCGCATGCCCGCCTCGCCGCCGCACAGCAGCAGCGAGCCCATCGAGGCCGCCTGGCCGACGCAGAGCGTCGAGACCTTGGGCTTGATGAACTGCATCGTGTCGTAGATCGCCATGCCCGCCGTGACCACGCCGCCCGGCGAGTTGATGTACATCGAGATTTCCTTCTTCGGATTCTCGGCTTCGAGGAACAGAAGCTGCGCAATGATGACCGAAGCCATGCCGTCCTCGACCGGCCCGGTCAGGAACACGATGCGCTCGCGCAGGAGGCGGGAGTAGATGTCGAACCCGCGCTCGCCGCGCGGCGTGTTCTCGATGACCTGCGGGATGAGATATTGATTGTAGACGTCGATCGGATCGCGCATTGCCATTTTCCTTAGGCGGTCTTCGCCGCTGTTGCAGCCTCATCCCAACATAATGCGCCGGCGGGCCGAGGCAATGGCCGCCGCGCCTTGTCGCAGAAAATGCAAGATCGGGGCCGCTGGCTCACGCGCCGCGAGCGCGCGAAATCGCAGGCTCCGAGGAACGGCGCGCCCCGCTTCCTCCGTGCGGCGCGCCGGGGGCGAGAACGGCCAAGGCTGGGCCGGGCGACGCCGCTTTCCTGCGAATCAGGATGGTCCGATTGACGACAAGGGCGGACTGGATAGGCGACGGCGGCTGAAGAAAGTCTGAATCGCGACGCGCAAAACAAAGGCGCCCGCGAATCCGCGGGCGCCTCGCGAAAAGTGCGACGACAGGCCTCAGGCCTTGGCGTCTTCGTCCTCGACCTTGAACAGCTCTTCCTTGGAGACCGTCTTGTCGGTCACCTTGGCCTGGGCGACGATGTGATCGACGACCTTTTCCTCGTAGATCGGCGCGCGAATCTCGGCCAGAGCCTGCGGATTCTTCTGGTAGTAATCCCAGAACAGCTTCTCCTGGCCGGGGAACTGGCGGGCGCGCTCGATGATCGCGCGGGTCACCTCGTCATCGCCGACCTTCACGCCGGCCTTTTCGCCGACTTCGGCCACCACGAGGCCGAGGCGCACGCGGCGCTCGGCGATGCGGCGGAATTCGGCGCGCTGCTCGTCCTCGGACGAGCCTTCCCCGGCGGTCTTGCCGGCAGCGTCGTTCTCGGCCTTGATCTGCGACCAGATGCCGTTGAACTCATGCTCGACCATGTCCTGCGGCAGTTCGAAGTCGTACTTCTTGTCGAGGGCGTCGAGCAAAGCGCGCTTCAGCTTTTCGCGCGAGGCGCGGTCGTAATCGGCCTTGATCCGGGAGACGACGGCCTCGCGCAGCTTGGCGAGGTCCTCGAAGCCGAATTTCTTGGCCAACTCGTCGTCGATCGCGACTTCGCCCGGCGCGGCGATTCCCTTCACCGTGACGTCGAAGGCCGCTTCCTTGCCGGCGAGGTGCGACGCCTGATAATTCTCGGGGAAGGTCACGACGACCTTGCGCTCGTCGCCGACCTTGGCGCCGACCAGCTGATCCTCGAAACCGGGGATGAAGGAGCCGGAGCCGAGCACCAGATCGACATTTTCCGCCGTGCCGCCCTCGAAAGCCTCGTCGCCGATGCGGCCGACGAAATCGATCGCCAGCTTGTCGCCGCTCTCGGCGGCGGCGCCTTCCGCGCGGTCGGCATAGGCGCGGTTGCGGTCGGCGAGATCCTTGAGCTGCTTCTCGATCTCTTCTTCCGGAATTTCCGCGACCAGGCGCTCCAGCTCGATCTCCTCGAAGGAGCCGACCTCGAAGCTCGGCAGGATTTCAAAGGCGAGCTTGAAGGCCAGATCGCCGGACGCCTCGAGCACCTTTTCCATCTCGTCGCGGTCTTCCGGGAAATCCAGCTTGGGCTGGCCGGCGAGGCGCAGATTGTTGTCGGCGAGGATCTTGGTCTGGGCGTCGTTGACCGCCTGCTGGACGACGTCGCCCATGATCGACTTGCCATAGAGGCGCTTGAGATGGCCGACCGGCACCTTGCCGGGGCGGAAGCCGTTGATGCGCACCTTGTCTTTCATATCGGCAAGCTGGGCGTCGAGCTTCTGGGCCAGTTCGGCCGCGGCGAGGACCACCTGATATTCGCGCTTCAGCCCCTGCGAAAGCGTTTCCGTCGTCTGCATCGTCAAAACCTTCTCAAAAACCTCTCCACCGCCTCAGCTTTTGGCCATGTGCGGGATGAAACCAGCCGTCTCGGGCTTTTCGCCTGACCTTGGTGCGGGCGGAGGGACTCGAACCCCCACGATTTTCACCACCGGAACCTAAATCCGGCGCGTCTACCAGTTCCGCCACGCCCGCGCGCCAAAGCGCCCGCTGCCGGCGGGAGCCCACGTAGGTTGCGCTCTATAGCAACGGCGCAAACGGAAAGCAGCAAAAAAATGGAGG
>JAJXYV010000274.1 GCA_021780435.1 Pseudomonadota bacterium | reverse complement strand
TCGATACCAGTCGATGTACAGATCCCAGAGCGGCTGGACGGTTGGATCGAACAAGCCGCCGCTGGCTTGGTGGGCCCTGGCGCAGAGATCGAGAACGGACAGGAAATCGAGGGACGGCGCGTCGAGCCCCCCCGTTGCATTGAGACGCGAAATCTCGGAATCGGCGCGTGAAAGACTGAAAATTCTTTCGAGGCGCTCGATCTCGGTCATGATTTCGTCAACCGCCCGTTCCGGCGCGACCGAACCCCGACCGGCGAACAGCAAGCGCACCTGTGCGCCCATCGCTTCGCCGCGCCATTCATATTCCGAGGCGGATGTCGCCCCGCCAAGGCCAGCCATTCCCACGCCGACCGCGAATAAGGTCAACACGCGGCGCCTGCTCGGTCCAAGCTCAGCCACGGCCCGCCTCCTTCTGTTTGGCGCTGGCGATCATCGCCTCCATCCCCTGCCGGCGCGCCTCGCGTCCCATCAGGCCCTTGCAGACCTTGGGGTCGTGGTACATCGCCTGACAGTTCAGGCAGTAGATGCACTCGTTGGGGCTGATCGTCCCAAGCGGATTGATCGCCTGCACCGGGCATTGGACAGCGCATTGCCGGCACTCGCGGCCACATTGCGGCCGGCGCTTCAGCCAGTCGAAGATATGCATCCGCGCCGGCAAGGCGAGCGCTGCGCCCAGCGGGCAGAGATAGCGGCAAAACGCGCGGCGCACGAACAGGCCCGCCGCGAGCGTGGCGACGGCATAAAGCACGAAGGACCAGGGGCGCAGGAAATGCAGAGAGATCACCGTCTTGAACGGCTCGATTTCCGCCGCGCGGAACGCTCCATCCATGCTATTGAGCGATACAGCAAAAATTCCAATAAAAAACAAATATTTAATCATTCCCAGCCGCTCGTGCAGCCCCCAAGGCGGCTCCCATTGCCGAATCCCCAGGCGGCGCGCCGCCTCGTTGAGGAGCTCCTGCAGGGCGCCGAAGGGGCAGAGCCAGCCGCAGAACACGCCGCGCCCCCAAAAAAGCATGGCCAAGGCGACAAAGCCCCACAGGATGAAGATCATCGGATCGAGAAGGAACAGCTCCCACTTGAATTCGCCGCGCACCGCATGGATGAAGGTGATGACCTGCACGACCGATAGCTGCGCCTTGGCGTAAAGGCCGAGAAAAACCAGGGTCAGCCCGAGAAAGACGATGCGCGTCCGCTTGTAGAGCTGGAGATGTTGGACCAGCCGGTCCTGGAACAGCAATATGCCGAACAGAACCGAGAGCATGGCGGCCAGCACGACGACCTCGGCGGTTCGCGCGCGCCAGATCTCCATCCACAGCGCCGGCGCCGCGGATGGCGGCTGCGCGATATAGGAGTCCGGCAATCGGCCGTCGAGAAAGAAGGTCGCGCTTTGCGGCTCGCCATCCGGGGCGTGGCGCGTCAGCATCAAGGCGAGGCGGAAGGGTTGCGCGGGATCGAAGCCCGAGGCGGCCGGCAGGATGAACAGCGCCTGCTCGCGCAAATCCGGCGCATCGTCGGGCGCCAGCTTGTCGAGGTCGCGATGCATGGCCTTGGTCAGGCGGATTGTCCTCCCGCCCTGGGCGATCGCCAGGCGCTCGAAAACGCCCGAGGCCCGCCAATCCCCACCGAGAATCGACAGAAGTCCGCGCGAACCCACGAACAGCAGATTATCCTCGGGGCCAATCGTTCCCGACAGGGAATCGTAGATGCGCCGGCCAAAAAGATTCCGGCCGATCCCGGCCGGCGTCGCCAGCGCCGCATAGACCTCGATCAGAAGCTCGTCGGGTTTGTCGGCGACGGCGCCGACGGATTCGGCAAATTCCTTTCCAAGCACGCGGCGCTGAACGATCGCGCCCTGGCGCTCAAGCGCGTCCCAGTCCGCCGGCTCGAATTTCTCGCGCAGGATTCCGCCGCCGCCGAGCGCGCCGGTCGCGCGCGCCACGACACGGGACGCGCGCACCACGGCGTCGCGAAAGACGCTGCTGGACACGGTCGCTCCAGCCAGAACGGGAGCCGCCCCCTTCGCGCCGAGCGCCGAAACATGCGAAAGGTCCTGGATGTCGAGCCCGCGCAGGCTGGAGACGAAATCGTCAAGCTGCTTCGAGGAAACGCCGATGATCAGAATCGGCTCGTCCTGCCGCGTCAACCGGGCGGCGGCGACCTTCAGATCGGGATCGAGCGCGACGAAAATCTCGACCGGCTGCCCTGAATAGCCGACCGAATGGATGAGGGTCCAGGTCGAAAAGGCCCAGCCAAGCACGGCGCCGTTCGCGCGCGCCTCGAGAAAGGATGCGCCACCCTTTTCCCGCGGCTCGACCTGAACGGAAAGGTCCTGACGCGCGAAGGCGCTTCGCGTGAAGGACTCGAGATCCTGCGCCGCGACGGCCCGCGCGCAGCCCAGCGCCATCATGCAAAGGAGCAAGATTCCATAGTAAATTCTGCGCGCCATCGCCTTCCCGCCAGGCTCCTTTTGCAGGCTCCGATTGCATGGGTCAGATGACCACATGAGCTGGGCAATAGCCTTGACTTCGGTTAGAGTGAATTGTGGCCCTAACCAAAGTCAAGGTAACGGCCAAGGCGATAAAATAACCATGCCCAATGCGCTGATCGGAGGGATGGCTATGCTGAGGAAACGCAGTGGAATAACGCGCTTCGCGCCGCTCGGAGCGGCCTTGATGCTGGCGTCGGGCGTCTGGGGCGGCGCTTTGGCGCAGGAGGCGGCGCCGCAGGTCAAAGGCCACGCGCCCGAGAAGATTCCACCCTATGTCCCAAGCATGACCGAGATGCCCCAGCCGGAGCAGGCTGGCCAGAAGCCCGGAGCCCCGCAGCTCACGCCTGAGGAATTCACGGCGGCCAACAAGATCTTCTTCGAGCGCTGCGCCGGCTGCCACGGCGTGCTGCGCAAGGGCGCGACCGGAAAGCCGCTCACCACCGACATCACCAAGAAGCTCGGCTACGAATATCTGCGCGACTTCATCACCTATGGCTCGCCGGCGGGCATGCCGAACTGGGGAACGTCCGGCGAGCTGACGCCCCAGCAGGTCGATCTCATGGCCCGCTATCTCCTCAACGAACCGGCGACGCCGCCGGAGTTCGGCATGAAGGACATGCTGGATACCTGGAAGATCATCGTGCCGGTCGATCAGCGGCCGACCAAGAAGATGAATGACCTCGATCTCGACAACATCTTTTCCGTCACCTTGCGCGATGCGGGCGAAGTGGCGCTGATCGACGGAAACTCCAAGAAGATCATCACGCGGCTGAAGACCGGCTATGCGGTGCATATTTCGCGCATGTCGGAATCCGGCCGCTATATCTATGTCATCGGCCGCGACGCCAAGGTCAGCCTGATCGATCTCTGGGCGCCGACGCCGAATGTGGTCGCGGAAGTCAAGGTCGGCACCGAGGCGCGTTCGGTGGACGTCTCCAAGGTCAAGGGCTACGAGGACAAATATGTGATCGCCGGCGATTATTGGCCGCCGCAATTCGTCATCATGGACGGGCCGACCCTGAAGCCGCTGAAAATCGTCTCCACCCGCGGCCAGGCCGAGGACACCCAGGAATATATTCCCGAATCGCGCGTCGCGGCGATCTTCGCCTCGCAATATGCGCCGGAATGGTACCTCAACCTCAAGGAGCGCGGCGTCATCCTCGCGGTCGATTATTCCGATCTGAAGGGGCTCAAGACGCGCGAGATCGACGCGGAGCGCTTCCTCCACGATGGCGGCTTCGACCGCACCGGGCGCTACCTCTTCTCGGCGGCCAACGCCCGCGACGCCATCGCCATCACGGACACCAAGGAAGGCAAGCTCGTCACCGTGGTCAAATCGGGCGGCTCCAAGCCTCACCCCGGACGCGGCGCCAACATCATCCACCCGAAATACGGGCCTGTCTGGGTGACCTCGCATCTCGGCGATGAAGCGATTTCCTTCATCGGGTCCGATCCCGAACATCACCCCAAGGAAGCCTTCAAGGTCGTCCAGACCATCCCGGGACAGGGCGGAGGCTCTCTCTTCGTGAAGTCCCATCCGGGGTCGAAGCACCTTTACGTCGACACCGCGCTCAACCCGGAAGCCGAAATCGCATCCTCGGTCGCCGTCTTCAACATCGCCGACCTCGCTCAGGACAAGCCGAAATATGCCGTTCTGCCGATCGGCGAATGGTCCGGCATCACGGAAGGCGCGCGGCGCGTGGTTCAGGGCGAGTTCAACAAGGCCGGCGATGAAATCTGGTTCTCGGTGTGGAACAAGAAGTCGCAGGAATCGGCGATCGTGGTCGTCGATGACAACACCCTGAAACTCAAGGCCGTCATCAAGGACCCGGCGCTGATCACGCCGACCGGCAAGTTCAACACCTACAACACCCGCAAGGACGTCTATTGACCCTGACTGCGGCGGGAGGCGTCTTGTCTTCCGCCGCAGCGTCTGTTTGCCGGAGCCGCGAATGATCAAGGCCGCGCTCATGCTGACGACGGTCGCCTTGCTTGCCCCAGCCTGCGCCGCCGCCCAGCAGCCGCGCGACAAGCTGGTGTCGCTGGTGCGGCAGGACTGCGGCTCCTGCCACGGCCTCACCCTCAAGGGCGGCCTCGGGCCGTCCCTGCTGCCGCAGGCGCTTGCCGGAAAAGACGCTGACGCGCTCGCCGCCATCATTCTCAATGGCGTCCCCGAAACGCCGATGCCGCCTTGGAAGGGCGAGTTGAGCCCGGACGATGCGCTCTGGATCGCGACCAGGCTGAAGGAAGGCTTTCCCCGATGAACAGAAGAGGATTGCTCACGTCGGCGCTGGCCGCGGCCAGCTTCAGCGGCCTCGCGACGACCGCGCGGGCCGAATGTCCGCCGCCGGTCCTGCGCGGCACGGGCGCGCTTGGCCTGATCGTCGAGCGCGCGAGCGGTTCGCTGGCGCTGGTGGATCAGATCCAGCGCGCGGCGCTCGCCCGTATCGAAGGCCTGGGCGACCTCTCGCACGCCTCGATCGTCTATTCGCCCTGCGAACGCTACGCCTTCGTCTTTGGCCGCGATGGCGGACTGACCAAGATCGACCTGCTCGAAGCGCGGATCGCCAAGCGCGTCATGCAGGCTGGCAATTCGATCGGCGGCGCCATTTCCGACGACGGGACGCTCATCGCCGTTTCGAATTACGAACCGGGCGGCGTCAAGGTCTTCGACGCCAATGACCTGAACGAGGTCGCCTCCATTCCGGCGATCGGCGCCAAGGGCGCGCCGTCCAAGACCGTCGGCGTGGTCGATCTCCCCGGCCGCCGCTTCATCTATTCGCTCTATGACGCGGGCGAAATCTGGATCGCCGATTTCGGCGCGGGCGCGACGCCGGAACTGACCAAATTCGGCAACGTCGGCCGCCTGCCGTATGACGGCAACGTGACGGCCGACGCCCGCCATTATCTCGCCGGCCTGTTCGGCGAAGACGGCTTCGCCCACATCGACCTGTGGGCCGCCGAGCCGAAATGCGCGCGGGTTCTGTCCGGCTACAACGCGGGCCGCGAGAAGCTGCCGGTTTACAAAATGCCGCATCTCGAAGGCTGGGGGCAATCCTCCGACACCTTGCTGCTGCCGGCCGCGGGGCAGCACGAGGTCCTTGCGCTCGATCTCGCGACCATGACCGAAAAGAAGCGCATTCCCGCACATGGCCAGCCGATTTTCTGCGTGATGCGGCCGGATGGCCGCGAGGCGTGGGTCAATTTCGGCCATCCAGACAATGACACGGTGCAGATCATCGACATTCCCTCGCTCGACGTCGTTCATTCCTTCGCGCCGGGCCCCGCCGTGCTTCATCTCGAATTCACCGCCCGCGGCCACGAGGTCTGGATCTCGGTGCGCGACGCCGACCGGGTCGATGTGATGGACGTGCGCAAACGAGAAAAAATTGCGGAAATTCCGGTGCAGAAGCCATCGGGCATCTTCTTCACCGCCCGCGCCCATCGTCTTGGATCGTGATCATGCTCGACGCCCACGACAAATTGCTGATCGATTCGTTCCAGCGCGATTTTCCGCTGACATCGCAGCCTTTTGCGCTGGTCGGCGAGATCATCGGCGACAGCGCCGAAGGCGCATTGCGCCGCGTCGCCCGCCTGATCGACGCCGGCGTGCTGTCGCGGCTCGGCGTCGTGTTGCGTCCCAACAGCGCCGGCGCCTCAACCCTCGCCGCGCTCAAGGCGCCCCCGCGCCGCCTCGAGGAATTCGCCGCGCTGGTGAATGAGGAGCCCGGCGTCAATCACAATTACGAACGCGAGCATGAACTCAATCTCTGGTTCGTCGTCACCGGACCCTCACGCGAATCGATCGACGCCAGCCTCGCGCGGATCGAGCGTCGCACCGGCGCGACCGTGCTCGACCTGCCAATGCTGCGCGCTTTCCACATAGACCTTGGCTTTCCCGTCTTCGCCCGCGAGGACCACAAGAAGGCGACCGCGCGCGAGACAGCGCCGCCGCCACCCGACGCGTCCAGCCTCGTCCTCCTGGCCGCGCTCGACAGCGGCCTGCCGCTTTGCCAAAAGCCTTATGCCGAAATCGCCAGCCGCCTCGGCTGGCCCGAAGATCAGGTCATCGCGCGCCTCGGCGACCTTGTCGAAGCTGGAACGATCAAACGCCTCGGCCTGGTGGTCAAACATCATGCGCTTGGCTTCCGCGCCAACGCCATGGTGGTCTGGGACGTTGCCGACGAAGCCCTGCCTGACGCTGCGCGCGTCCTCACCGAAGCGGCAAGCGTGACGCTGTGTTATGAGCGGCCTCGTCGCGCCCCGGTCTGGCGTTACAACCTCTTCTCGATGATCCACGGACGCGACCGCGATATCGTGCGCGGCGAAGTCGCGGCTCTGGCCGAAAGGATCGGCGGCGCGTCGAGAGGCCATGAAATCCTGTTTTCGCGCCGCTGCTTCCGCCAATGCGGCGCGCGGCTTTCCGCGGCGTGAGGCGACCATGCTCGACGACATCGACCGCAAGATCATCAATGGCTGGCAGGGCGGCTTTCCGCTCACGCCGCGGCCCTTCGCCGAGGTCGCGCAGGACATCGGCCTTTCCGAGGACGAAGCGATCGAGCGCATCCGCGCCCTGCGCGAGGCGAATGTGATTTCCCGCTTCGGGCCGATGTTCAACGCCGATGCGCTCGGCGGCGCCTTCTGCCTCTGCGCCATGGCCGTCCCCGAGGAGCGTTGGGAGAACGTGGTCGAGGCAGTCAACGCCCGCATCGAAGTCGCCCATAATTACCAGCGCGAACACCGTCTCAACATGTGGTTCGTGCTGGCGAGCGATCGTGCGGAGCGCATTTCGGAAGTCTGCGCCGAGATCGAGCAGGCGACCGGCCTTCGCGTCTTCGCCTTTCCCAAACTGCGCGAGTTTTTCGTCGAATTCCGGGTCAGCGCATGACGTCCGTTCCGCAAATCATCGACGACATCGACCGCGCCCTGATCCGCGCCACGCAATCCGGGTTGTCTTTCGATCCGCAGCCCTATGCCCGCGTGGCGGAAGCGACGGGCCTGAGCGAAGAGGAGGTCATCCAACGGTTCTGCCGGATGATCGACAAGGGGATCGTGCGGCGGATCGGCCTCGTCCCCAACCATTACAAGCTCGGCCTCGCCGCCAATGGCATGACGGTGTGGGACGTCGACGACGACCAGGCGGAAAAACTCGGCGCCTGGGTCGGGGCGCTCGATTTCGTCAGCCATTGCTATCTGCGGCCCCGCGCCCTGCCCGACTGGCCTTACAATCTGTTTGCGATGGCGCATGGAAAGACGCGCGAGGAAGTGCGAGAAAAGGCGCGGCGCATCGCCGAACTGCTCGGCCCGGCCTCCCGGGGTTCGGACATTTTGTTCTCGACGCGCATCCTGAAAAAAACCGGCCTGAGACTAGGCGAGTAGACCATGTTCCGTCTGACCGAAATGCTGCGCGAACTGCGTGACGCGACGCCGCATAGCCCGTCGGAAGACGGGCGTCTTCAGCGCCCTATGGGCCCGCGCCGCGACCCACCCGGACCGGTGGTGATCTGGAACCTGATCCGGCGCTGCAATCTCAAGTGCAAGCATTGCTATTCGATCTCGGCGGATGTCGATTTTCCCGGCGAACTGACGACCGAGGAAGTCTTTTCGGTGATGGACGACCTCAAACGGTTCCGGGTTCCGGCGCTGATCCTGTCGGGCGGCGAGCCCTTGTTGCGTCCCGATATTTTCGACATCTCCCGCCGCGCCAAATCCATGCGCTTCTATACGGCGCTGTCCAGCAACGGCGCCTTGATCGATGAGGCGGCCGCCGATCGAATCTCGGAGATCGGCTATGATTATGTGGGCGTGAGCCTCGACGGAATTGGCGAGACCCATGATCGTTTTCGCGGTCAGGCCGGCTCGTTCGACGCGGCGCTCGCGGGTGTGCGAGCCTGCGTCGCGCGCGGCGTGAAAGTCGGCCTGCGCTTCACCATGACGCTCGACAATTATCGTGAATTGCCGCGCGTGATCGAGCTGGCGGAAGCCGAAGGCGTCAGCAAGTTCTATCTGTCCCATCTCGTTTACGCGGGGCGCGGCAACAAGAATCGCGGCGACGACGCCAGCTGGAGCATCACCCGCGAAACCATGACCTATCTCGTCGAAAAGGCATGGGCCGCTCTGGAGCGCGGCGAGGAGCTGGATTTCGTCACCGGCAACAATGACGCCGACGCGGTCTGGCTCTATTTCTGGGCGCGCGGCCGCTTCCCCGAACAGGCCGAGCATTTCCGCGCCAGACTCGCGCAATGGGGCGGCAATTCCTCGGGCGTCAATGTTGGCAACATCGACAATCTCGGCAATGTGCACCCCGACACGATGTGGTGGTCCTACAGCCTCGGCAATGTGCGCGAACGGCCCTTTTCGGAAATCTGGACCGACGTCTCGGATTCGATCATGGCCGGCCTCAAGCGCCGGCCACGCCAGATTTCCGGCCGCTGCGGGACTTGCGCCTTTTTCGACATCTGCGGCGGCAACACCCGCGTGCGCGCGCTGCAGCTGAGCGGCGACGCCTTCGCGGAGGACCCCGCCTGCTATCTCACCGACGCGGAAATCGGCGCGCCCGCCGGCGAACGACTGACCGTGCGGCCTTTCCGTGGATTCCGACATGAAGCGCCTCGCCTTTAGCCTCGTCCTGCTCACGGCGGCGCCGGCCTATGCCGAACCTGGCGCCCAGGACAGCCAGGCCCAAACGCTCTATCAGACGAAATGCGCGTCCTGCCATGGCGCCGAACGCCTCGGAGGGATCGGCCCGGCGCTGCTGCCCGATAATCTCGGCCGGCTCGGCAAATCCGGCGCCGAAATGACGATCCGCGAGGGCCGCGCCGCGACGCAGATGCCATCCTTCAAGAACGAGATCGACGACGCCGGGATCAAGGCGCTGGCCGCTTACGTCTATTCGGCGCCGAACGTCGCGGCGCATTGGGCCCAGGCGGACATCGAAGCCTCGCGCGTCCTCACCCCGGCGCCCGCCGCCGACAAGCCGAAATTCTCCGCTGATCCGCTCAATCTCTTCGTGGTCGTCGAAGGCGGCGATCATCATGTCTCCATTCTCGATGGCGACAAATTCGAGCCGATCTTCCGGTTCAAGAGTCGCTTCGCCTTGCACGGCGGGCCGAAATTCACGCCCGACGGTCGCTATGTCTTCTTCTCGTCGCGCGACGGCTGGGTCACCAAATTCGACCTCTGGACCCTGCAGGTCACCGCGGAAATCAGGGCGGGAATCAATTCGCGCAACATCGCCATATCGAAGGACGGCAAGCATATCGCCGTCGCCAATTACCTGCCCGACACGCTGGTCATCCTCTCCGCCGACGACCTCGAGGTCGAAAAGATCTTCGAGGTCGCCGACCTCAACAAGCATCCCTCGCGCGTTTCCGCGGTTTATCAGGCGCCGACGCGCGACAGCTTCATCGCCGCGCTGAAGGATGCGCCCGAGATCTGGGAAATCTCGACCGATCCCCATGCGCCGCCGGTCTATTCCGGCCTCGTGCACAGCAACGAAAAATCAATGATCGAGGCCTTGCCCTCGGCCCAGGGGCTCTTCGCGCTGCGCCGCATCGAGATCAGCGAACCGCTCGACGATTTCTTCTTCGATCCGTCCTATCGTGACCTGCTCGGCGCCAATCGCGACGGCGGCAAGGCCGTCGTGGTCAATCTTACGGTCGGCGAAGAAATCGCGACCATTCCCCTGCCCGGCATGCCCCATCTCGGCTCAGGCATTTCGTGGATGCGCGACGGCAGGCGCGTCATGGCGACGCCGCATCTGAAGGAAGGCAAGATCAGCGTCATCGACACGACGGACTGGAAAGTCATTGCCGAAATTCCCACCGCGGGGCCCGGCTTTTTCATGCGCAGCCATGAAAACTCGCCCTATGTCTGGACCGATTCCTTCCTTTCGCCCACGCACAAGGATGAAATCCAGATCATCGACAAGAACAGCCTCAAAGTGGTGCGCTCCCTGAAACCTGCGCCGGGGAAAACCACGGCCCATGTCGAATTCGACCGCTCTGGCAGACACGCGCTCGTCAGCGTCATGGAAATGGACGGCGCGCTGATCGTCTATGACGCCGACACGTTCGAGGAAATCAAGCGCATCCCGATGTCCAAGCCGATCGGCAAATACAACGTCTATAACAAGATCACATTTTCCGAAGGCACCAGCCACTGAGGGCGCCAGCCACCGAGGCAGGCTTACCGATCGTCCTCGTTCGAGCGCGCGCTGAACTCGATGAGCTTCGCGACGTCCCTGATGCGGACGTGGTCGCGATCGACGGTCACCCCGACGTCGCGCAGCCGTGCGAGCGCCCGGGAAAAGCTTTCCGGCTGCATGCCGAGGCGATTGGCGATCAGGGCCTTTTCATAAGGCAGCGCGATGGTCGCCGGCCCGGCTTCGGCGGGCACCTGATCGAGCAGGAAATCTGCGATCCGCTGCGGCGCCGACTGCGCCTTGAGCTGCTCGATCTGCTGCACCAACCGCTTGAGGTGAAGCGACGCCGCCGCGAGCATGTCGAAAGCAAGTTGCGGCTTTTGCAGCACGGCGCGACGCAGGGCCGCGCCGTCGATCCGCAGGATGCGCGCCGGCGAAACCGCTTCGGCCGTCGCCGGAAAGCGCCCGCCCATGAACATCGCCACTTCGGCGAAAGTCTCGCCCGCCGTGAAGATCGCGACGACGACCTCGTCGCCGTCCTCGCGCTGACGATAGAGCTTGACCCAGCCCTCGACGGTCAGGAAGAAGGAATCCGCCGGATCGCCCTGCTGGAAGATCCGCTCGCCGCGCTCATAAAGGCGACAGGCGCGATTCTGGATCATCGAGCGCGTGATTTCCGGCCCCATGGCCTGGAACAAGGGCGCGCGCATCACGATGGTCATGTCGTCTGCCGCCATGAGCTTTGTTTCTTGATCGGACCAACCCATGCTCGCAGGCCTTTTCTACCGGGTTGCGGGAGGCGTTTTTCTTCAGTTCAGGATGTTGCGATAAATCGCCGGCAAAGCGGCGCTCAGTTTTTCCGGTTTCGAGACGATGGCGAAGCCCGCCGGCCCGAACAGATGCGGCAGATAGGCGCGCGCCTGGGCGTCGATGGCGACGCAGAACACCGACTGGCCGCGGCGGCGCGCCTCCATCACGGCCCGGCGCGTGTCCTCGACCCCGAACCGGCCTTCGTAATGATCGAGATCGTTCGGCTTGCCGTCGGTGATGACCAGCAGCAGCTTGCGTCCGTTGGGCTGCTCGCCCAGCCGGAAGGAAACGTGGCGGATCGCCGCCCCAAGCCGGGTGTAGAACCCCGGCTTGAGCGCGGCGATGCGCGAATCCACTTTCGCGCCGAACGGCTCGCCGAAATTCTTGCAGACATCGACGAAGACCCGGTCCCGGCGCAGCGAGGAAAAGGCGAATAGGCCGACGCTATCACCACAGGCCTGCAAGCCGTGGGCAAGCGCGATCAAGGCCTCGCGCGCGATGGCGATCACCGGGCGGCCGCTGACCGCGCTTTCGGTCGAACGCGAGGAATCGAACAGAACGGCGACCGCGAGGTCGCGCTCCTCGTTGCGGGCGTCGCGATAAAGCCGATCGCTCGCCTCGCCATTGGCGCGCCGGTCGGCCAGAGCCCGCACACATTCGTCAAGATCGATCTCGCCGCCCTCGATCTGCCGCGACAGCAATTTCCGCCGCGGCCTGAGCGCCTCAAATCTCTTGCGAACGTTTTCGATGCGGCGCCGGGCGGCGGGGCCGAGCTTGAGTCCATCCGGCGATTCGGCGGCGACATTTTCGAGCACGCGCGTCTGGTCCGGGACCAGCGCCGCCTTCTTCCAGTCCCATTCCGGATAGACGAATTTGCCCGCGAGCTTTTCGCGGTCGCCGTCCTCCGGCGCGAGGTCGAGATCGAATTTCAGTCTCGTCCGCGGCTTCTTGTGATGCTGCGCGAGATCGATCTGGTTGGCGTCGGCGGCGGCCTTGCGCGCGGAATCCTCGTCGTCGTCATCGACCCCGCGATTGACGTTGAGAAAATCGCCGAAAGACAGGATCGACTCGAAACGGTGCAGGATCAGGCTGTCGCGCCGGTCGGCCTGATCGCTCTTTCGGCGTTCCGCCTTGAGGGTCTTCTCGCCGCCCTGCTCCGCGCCAGCGCCGGGTTCGGGGGATTCGTCGCCTTGGCGGCGCCGCCCGCCGGCGACCGGATCGGGCGAGCGCTCGCCCCATAGCAGAACGGGACGATAGCTCTGGTAGGCGACAGCCGCCCGCAGAGCGTTCAACGCCTCGTCGTCGCCCCCCAGGGCGCGCGACAGCGCCGTATCGCGCCGCAGCGGCTCGCCAGCCAACCGCGCCCTGATCCAGGCGTCGATTTCCTCCTCGATGGGCGGCCCCTGAAACGCCGGTCGCGCCTTCAGCGTTTCCGCATAGAGCGCGGCGCGGATCTCCCGCAGCCCGGGAAATCGTTCGACCGCCGCTTCGGCGTCCCGAAGGGCCCGGCGCAGGCGCAAAATGTCGCGCCGCAGCGGATCGTCGTCTGCCGCCGCGCCGGGGCTTGCAACCGCGGCCTGCGCGGCGAGCCAGAGGTAGAACTGGCGGTTCAGCGCCGCATCTGCAAATTCTTCGATCCGTTCCGGCAGGAAGAGGGTCGCGCCATCAAATCGGGCGCATTTGACCCGCTCCCGGTCGCGCGCCAGGCGGCGGCGCCAGGATCGCCGATGGTGCGAGACTGCATCGGACCCCGCCTTGATCTCGACCCCGCGCTCGCCGCCAAGACCGCGAAACAGGACGCCGAGTCGGCCTTTCACCGAGGCCAGCGCCACAGCCGCTTCAGGATGGCCAGGCGTTGCGTCGAGCCGGTCGACGAAGCGGTCCCATAGCGCGCCGACGGCCTCCTCCGGCTCCCATAATTTCAGATCGAGAATGGCGCGCCAGAAGGACATGGTCAGCCAATCGTCACCTGGACCAGATCGAGAAGCCCGGCCTTGACGTCCGGATCGTCAGACAGAGGCTCGATGAGCGCAGCGGCGATCGCCTCGTCGCGCTTCACGCCGGCGACCAGCAGGTTGGCGCAGGCCACCAACAGCCGCGTCGAGGCGCCCTCTTCGAGATCCTGGCCCTTCAGTTCGCGCAGGCGCCCCGCGAGGCGAACCAAGGTCCGGGCGGTTTCGAGCTCCACGCCGCTTTCGCGCGCGACGATGGCGGCTTCCGCGTCCGGTTTGGGATAATCGAAAGACAAGGCGACAAAACGTTGCCGGGTTGAAGGCTTGAGCGTCTTGAGGACGGACTGGTAGCCCGGATTGTAGGAAATCACGAGCATGAAGTCGTCTGGCGCGTGGAGCGTCTCGCCGGTGCGGTCGAGCGGCAGGATGCGGCGGTCGTCGGTCAGCGGATGCAGGACCACGGTCACGTCCTTGCGCGCTTCGACCACTTCGTCGAGATAGCAGATTCCGCCGCGCCGCACCGCGCGGGTGAGCGGCCCGTCGGTCCAGACGGTTTCATTGTTCTTGATCAGATAGCGCCCGGTAAGATCGGCCGCCGTCAGATCGTCGTGACAGGCGATGGTGTCGAGCGAAAGGCCGAGGCGCGCCGCCATATGAGCGACGAAACGGGTCTTGCCGCAGCCGGTCGGCCCCTTGAGAAGGACCGGAAGGCGGCGGCGGAACGCGGCCGCGAACAATTCGCATTCATTGCCTTGGGGTTGATAGAAGGGCGGCGCCGCGACATTTTCCTCTTTCCTCACGGCTTGCGCGGTCATCGCCATTCTCCTCGTTGCGCGGTAGCCTCGCGGCCAAGGGCCGAACATGTCCCCCGCCAGCGGCGAAATCCATATCGTCCGCAATGATTCTGATCCGCACTGTTAACGCATAACGAGATCAACAATTTGCGCGAGCGCAAGAAATGTCGGCGGCGCTGGGAAAACCTGTTCCTCCAGGCTCCTGGCCGAAAGGAGAGCCTTGTCGGAACGGGAGCGGCGCGGCCAAAAAACACGGCCCGCGACGCTCTCGTCGTTCGACGCGGGCGCGCGGGCCATTCTGTTCGCATCCAAGGGCGCGCCGCAACCCACAAGGCCGCGACGCGATGTCATGTGTCAGGCGTCACTCCGCCGGGGCGCCAATGGCGTGGCCGGGCTCGATCGCCTCGCGCTTGAGCGGAACGATGATCGAGAAGATGAACAGGAAAACGCCGAGGACAGTCACCACGCCCGCGCCAAGCCGCAGGTCGAAGAAGAGACCGAGCTGGTCGGCCGCGTCCATGAAACTCACGCCCTGCACGCGGGTGAGATGCGTCTGGAGGACGCCCGCGAAGGTCAGCGCGACAGTCATGAACACCACGCCCGCCGAAATGACCCAGAAGCTGATCATGTTCAGCACCTGGTTATAGGGCGCGCGGTTGAGCAGATTCGGGAAGGCGTAGGTCATCATCGCCAGGTTGAGGCAGACATAGGCCCCGTAGAAAGCGAGATGGCCGTGCGCGGCGGTGATCTGCGTGCCGTGGGTATAAAAATTGATCCCGTGCAAGGTGTGCAGGAAGCCCCAGACGCCCGCGCCGAAGAAGGCCAGCACCGAGCAGCCGAGCGCCCACAGCAGCGCCGCCTTGTTGGGATGATCGCGACGACCCTTGTACGCCATGATGAAGGTGAAGCTCATCATGCCGAGGAAGGGAACGACTTCCAGCGACGAGAAGATCGAGCCGATCCACTGCCAGTAGCCCGGCGCGCCGATCCAGTAATAGTGATGCCCGGTGCCCAGGATGCCGGAGAACAGAGCCGTGGCGACGATGACATAAAGCCATTTCTCGATCACTTCGCGATCCACGCCGGTGATCTTCAGCATCATGAAGGCCAGAACCGAGGCCATCACCAGCTCCCACACGCCTTCCACCCAAAGGTGTACGACATACCACCAGAACAATTTATCCTCGGACAGATTGGCTGGATTGTAGAAGCCGAACAGGAAGAAGATCGCGACCCCCCACAGGCCGAGCAGCAGCACATTGGTGATCGCTGTCTTGCGCCCCTGGAGAACCGTCATGCTGATGTTGAACAGGAAGATCAGGGCGGCCACCACGATGCCGAGCTTCACCCACAGGGGCTGCTCGAGATAGGAGCGCCCTTCGGCCGCGTAATAGTGGAAGAGATAACCCACCACAGCCGCCAGCGCGCCGAGGAAAAATATGGCGAACTGCACATAGGCGAGTTTCGGCGAATAAATTTCACGCTCCGCCTCTTCCGGGATCAGGTAATAGGCCGCGCCGAAAAAGCCCAGCAGCAGCCAGACGACGAGGGCGTTGGTGTGGATCATGCGCACTTCGTTGAAAGGCATCAGGTCCACCGGAATGAGATTCGGCGCGACATAGATGATGCCGCCGATGAGCCCGAAGAGCACTTGGACGGCGAAGATCAGCAGGGCGCCAAGCCAATAGGTCTTGGCGATGCTCTGGCTTTGATATTGCATTAAATCCTCCGCATCGTTGGATCAGTTGGTCTTGGACGGGCGCGGCGGCCAGCCCTGCGTGTTGGTCCGGCTCGCCCAGGCGAGGAAATCGGCAAGATCGTCGAGTTCGGCGTCGGTGAGGTTGAATTGCGGCATCTGCCGGCGGCCTTCGACGCCGGAGGGCTGCGCCTTCATCCAATCCTTGATCATCTGATGCGCGCCGGCCGGATCCTTGTCGCCGCCCCAGCGCTTGAACACGTCGCCCAGTTCCGGCGCGAAGCGCGCGCCTTCGCCGTAGATGGTATGGCAGTCAAAACAGGCGTTACGTTCCCACACCCGTTTCCCGCGCTCGACGGAATCGGTGAGATGAGCTTCATCCGTGCTCTTCGTGAGGATGTAATGGCGGCTCTGCACCGTCAGCCCGACGAAGATCGCGAAGAAGAAGATCGTCCCGCCGTAGAATATATTGCGGGCTGTTGATTTGGTTAGCACTTCACTCATTCTGTCGCTCCCGCGTAAATGGCCGTTGCACGTTAGATTGACGCCCGGCCTAGCTCCTTAACGAAAGTTAATGTGGCGTCGGGAAGATGAGAAACGACGCCACGACCACGGCCAGCGTGAGGGCGACCGCGCTGGTGAATCCTGCAAGCGCGCCCGGCGCCGCCCGAAGGCCGAGATAGAACCGAAGGACGAGGCGCGCCTTCACGACAGCCGCGACGACGATAGCCAACATCATCGCGACCCCGAGGCGAGACGGATGAATCACGTCGCCGGCGATAGCGAGGACGAGGGAAAGCGCCATCAGCGCGACCCAGGCGGCCAGGAGGGGACGAGCCTTTTCCGCCATGATTCACCTCAGCAGATAGAAGCAGGGGAAAATGACGATCCAGACCAGATCGACCATGTGCCAGAAGGCCGTTCCCGTCTCGTAGTTTTCCGGAGAATCGAACCGCGCGACGAGCGCGAGAATGATGAGCCCGAGCACGACATGCAGGGCGTGGAAGCCGGTCACGAGAAAATAGAGGGTGAAGAAAGGACTCGAATCGAGGTCGTTGCCCGCCGCAAGTTCGGCGCTGTATTCGAACGCCTTGACGACAAGGAAAACGACGCCGAGCCCCCCCGCGCAGCCAAGCAGGAGCCGCGCCATTGTTCTGCGTCCCTCTTGGCGCGCGACGCCGGCCAGGGCTGCGAACAGGCCGCTGGTGAGGAGCGCCGCCGTATTGATCGTTCCCGCGAGGCGGTCGAGCTGATCCTGCGCCGCGGCAAAACCTGAGGGATCGCGGACGCGCGCGCCGGAATAGCCGATCAGGGCGCCGCCGAACAC
>JAJXYV010000205.1 GCA_021780435.1 Pseudomonadota bacterium | reverse complement strand
ATCGCCGAGGCGGCGGCCAATCTTGCGATCCTCACCCTGATCGAGGAAAAGGACGCGCTCCGCGGACCCCAGGAGCCGCCGGCGCACGACGGCGCGCCGCGCTTTTGCAGCCTCGGCGGGGCCGAGGTCGCAGTCGCGATCGAAGACGAGAGCGGCAAGATCGACCTCAACGCCGCATCGGAGGATTTTTTGCGTCAGGCGCTGGCCGGCCTGCTCGGCGTCGATCCGGCCGCGGCCGACGCGATCTCCCGGCGCATCGCGGAATTCCGCACGCCGCCCGAGCCCGATGCGCCCAAGCAGCAGGAAATGGGCGACAAGCCTTTTGCGCCCAAGCGCGCCGCCTTTCAAACCATTCTCGAACTGGATCAGGTCGCGGGAATCGATCAGCCGACCTTTCGCGCCCTGAAGCCCTTCGTGACGGTCTATTCCCGCGCGGATGGGGTTGATCCCCATGTCGCTCCGCCCGCCTTGCTGGCGACGCTGCTCGGAATGGCGCCGAACCAGATCGCAGCCCTGGCCGCCGCGCCCTTCCCCAACGCGCTCGATCGCGCCGACCCGCGCTTCCCTTCGCAATTCCTCCTGACCAGCGCGCGCGGCGCCTTCGTGATCCACGTCGAATCCCTGATCGCCGGCGGTTCAGGCGCCGTATGGGAGGCGGCGATCGAACTCGACCCGAGCGACGGATCGCCCTATGCGATCCGTGAAATTCGCCACAGCCCCGCCCGATTTCTCGACGACCTCCGCGCGATGGACGGCGGGCGGGCCGCGCTCAGGCCGTGCTGAAACCGACCTTTCAGTGATCCAGGATCGCGCGATCGAAGGTCTGGCGCAGCGTGTGCGGGCGCGAAATGGCGTTGCGCGAGATTTCCTGAATCTGGCGCTTGTATTCCTCGGTGATTTGCCGCGCCTCTCCGAGCGACCGCACGACATGCGGGGTGATCATGATCAGCAATTCTGTCTTGGCGATCGTGTCGTTGTTGCTCTTGAAGGCGTTGCCGAAAACGGGAATGTCGCCGAGCACCGGCACCTGGTTGGCGACGCCGCTTCGGCTGTTCTGCATCAGGCCGCCGAGCATGAGGGAATCGCCATCGCTCACCACCACCTGGGTATTGACCTTGCGCTGCTGGATTGTCGGCGTCGTCGAGCCCGAGGGCGTGTTGGGCGCGACATTGGACACTTCCTGCACCAACTGCAGCATCACTCGGCCGCTCTCGCTGATATGCGGCGTGATCGAGAGGATGACGCCGGTATTCTGGTAGGACACGGACGTGAATGTGTTGCCCAGCGCGGTCGCGCTTTGCAGCGCCGTCACCGGCACCTCGTCGCCGACTTGCAACACGGCCTGATGGTTGTCGAGCACGGTCAGCGAGGGCGTGGAAATGATATTGACCTTGGTGATGGCGTTCAGCGCGTTCAACGTAACCTGGGCGCTGGCGGTGCGAAGAGCGTAGGAGAAACCGGGAAAGGCTGAAGCGACGCTCGCGCCAAGGAGATTGTTGCCGAGAACGTCGTTGTATGGCGTCGGCCCGTTCGCCGTGCCCTGGTTCGCCAGCGCCGCGGCTGATTTGCCGCGCTGGAAAAACCATTCCACGCCGAATTGCAGATTGTCGTTGAGCGTGACTTCCGCAATGGTCGCCTCGATGAAGACCTGGTTGGGCAGGACGTCGAGCGTCTCGACCACCCGACGGATGCGGCGATAGTCATCGGGCGACGCCATAATCACCAGCGCGTTCTTGGCCTCGTCGGCCGCGAGGCGGAAGCGGCTGTCCTCGCCGAGCGCGACCGCCTGCGGGCCGCTGCTTGGGGATTTGCTGCTGGTCGCCGCGGCGAGGGGATCTCCCGCGGAGCCGCCGTTCGCGCCGCCGAGCCCCCCGCTCGACATCTGCCCGCTTGAGGAGATGCCGCCGATTGGATTGGTCGGCGGATTGCCGTTCTGGCCAACCAGCCCGGCTTCGACGGAAGCCAGAGTCGTCTCCGGTTGTCGGGGCGAAACCGAAGAACTGGCCTTGCCGCCGTCGGTCGCGAACATCGCGGTGAGAACCTGCAGCAATTCCTTGGCCGGCCGGTTCTGAACGCGGTAGGTATAGATCTGCTTTTCGGAGCCTTGGGCGCGGGCGTCAAGCCTCTGGATCCAGGCGCGCGCCCGTTCGATATAGCGCGGCTGCGCCGAGATCACGAGGATCGCTGAAAGCCCCTTGTTGCCGATGAACTGGATCATGCCGTTCATCGGCCCGTCTTTCTGCGAGCCGAACACCGCGCGCAGGTCCTCGGCCAAAGCGTCGGGCTCCGCGCTCCTGACGGGAACCAGCGCGAAGGACATGCCGCGCATCGTATCGATGTCGAACATGCTGATCGCGTCGCGCAAGACCGCGACTTCCTGCGGCGAACCGGTCAGGGTGATCGCATGGCGGGCGTCGTCGGCGCGCACGACTCCGCCCTTTTCCGCGATCGGGTCGAGCACGCGCTTCATTTCCGAGGCCGAGACATAGCGCAGGGGGATGACCACGGAGCCGGCGCCTACCCCGGCCGGCCCGGACTCCGCGCCGCCGCTGACGGAAATGTCGCCGCCTGCCGTTGCTGCGGCTTCAATCGGCACGATCTTGTAGACGCCGCCGGCGCGCACCAGGGAGGCGCCGGACACCCGCAGCGCCGACTGGAACAGTTCAAGCGCCTGACGTTTCGAGGTCGGACGGGACGTATGCGCGGTCACCTTCCCGTCGAGCTTGGGATCGACAACATAATCGACGCCCAATATGTCGCCGAGCACGATCTTCGCCGCCTCCGCGATTGAAAGATTGACCAGGTTGAGGGTCACGCCGTCGTCGCCTGCCGGCGGATCGCGGCGATCCCGCGTTCGGCCCGTTCCGACCAGGCGCCCGGTTCCCTCGGCGACCAGAGTCGGGCCTCCGCTCCCCTTGGCCGGGGCGTTCCCCGACGACGTCTGGTCGGACGTATAAGCCAACGGCGGAACCTGACCGGTGGACGCCGCCCCGTTCGGTTCGGCATGCCATTCGGCGACGAAATCCTTCTGGCTCGGCTGGCACCCGACGACGCCCAGAACCAGAAAAAACGTCAAGATTTTTAAGAAGTTGGAACGCACATTCTACCCGCGTATCGTCACAAGCGCCCTACCACTAGCAGGGCGACGTAACATATTTGTCACAAGATCGAGGCGCAGCTTGCCTTCGCCCTGAGGGAACATCAGCGGGACGACCGCGGCGCGGCCGCGCCGAACACGTCGATGGCCGCTTCCAGCTGAGGCTCCTTGCCTTCCGGCGCGCCCCAAATATTCGTCTGGCTTCGCAGGTCGGCGTCGCCGATCATGAGCAGCGGGCGGCCGCCCTCCAGATCGCGCACGAGCGCGCGAACGGCCTCGATCGTTCCCGTGACTTCAAGCCGCGCGCCCACCAGGGTCGAACCTTGCGCCGTTTTCGACGGCAGGGCTTGCAGCGAGCGCACTTCGACCTTCGCGCCGTCAGCCGCCGACTTGAGCCGGGTTTGAAGATTGGCGGCGACGAGGCCGTCATTATCGCCGGCGATGAACTGCCCCCCGTCGTTCCGGGCGGCCACACCTTTGGCGAAACTTTCAATCCGTTGAGCCTGCGCGGCGACCGAGGCGTAACGCGCAAGCGTCGCGCGCCGCTCCGCCAGAGCGTCCTCCCCGTTGGCCAGGGCCGCGCGGATCGGCTGGACGACGAGAAGATAAAGCGCGACGAGGATCAGGCCATTGATCAGCCAGAACCTGATCTCGGGTCGCGGGAGGCCGTTCGCCGCGGACGGACGGGCGAGAAGGGCGCGCCAGTTCATGGTCTCGCCTCCGTCGCGCGCGCCGTTTCCGCCGGCTTGGCCGCCGCTCCGGGGCGCAGCTTGAGGCGAAGGGAAAACGTCTCGCGCCGTTCTCGCGCGTCCGACGTGATCGGCGCGGTCAACGCCGCCTCGGCGAAATATTTCGACTGGTCGAACAGCAAGGGCAGGCCGACCGCCGAGGCGGCGAAACCCGCCAGATCGACATTGCGCCCCCCTTTCTTGTCCTCGCTCAGATGGAGATCCGTCAAAAAGGCGCTGTCCGGCGCGATCCGCGAAATTTCCTCCCACAATTCGCTCAGCGGCGGATTGTCGCGACGCAGGTCGTGAAGCAGCGAGGCCAGTTTGCTCTCCTTCGCGGCGCCGTCGGCGATCTGGCGAACATGGGCCGCGCGCGCCTGCATGCGCGCGATCTGCGCGTCGAGGTCGTCCGCCTCCCGGCTTTGCCGCCAGAACGTCGCGCCGACGCCCGCGATGAGGAGAA
Source organism: Pseudomonadota bacterium (assembly GCA_021780435.1). Lineage (GTDB taxonomy): Bacteria > Pseudomonadota > Alphaproteobacteria > Rhizobiales > Beijerinckiaceae > Rhodoblastus. The sequence continues at coordinate 2 of JAJXYV010000205.1, read as the reverse complement.
CC
>JAJXYV010000122.1 GCA_021780435.1 Pseudomonadota bacterium | reverse complement strand
CGCGAGGCTGCGCTCGGCGGTTTCCGCCGATTTGATCTTGTCCCGCGCCACGAGCAGGCGATTCTGCTCATCCAGAAACTCTTCGAGCAGGTCGGGGCGCGCGGTCGCAAGCTTCTTGGTGAGCAGGACCGCGCGCGGCCCGCCTTCGCCATTGGCGGTGAAAAAGAACTGGCGATAGGCCGCCAGCGCCTCCTCGCGCCGGCCGGCGCGCCAGGCCGCGAAAGCCGCGGCGAAGAACGCGCCGATCTTGGCGTCGGTGGCTGTGCCGCTCGCGAGAAAGGCCGCGAGATCGGGCCAGCGCTTCGGCGCGATTCCATCCTCCAGCATCGCCTGGGCGAGCGAGGCCGGCGTTTCCCCGGGCGCGAGGCCGAGCGCGGCGCGCAAGGCCTCGGGCGCCTCGGCGCGGAACAGGTCGCGTCGTGACAGCGCCTCATCGAGGACCTTGTCGAAAACCAGGCCGGCGTCATCGGCGACGCGCGCCAGCGCCGCATCAAGCGCCCGCTCATGTTCGGCGGCTTGCAAAGTCTCCTGCCGGGCGCGCGCGATCAATTTCTGCTGCTCAACCTCCTCGACCACCGTGAAGCCCGCCGCGACATTGGCCTCGAAGGGCGCGGCGTGCAGCACCCGTTCGCAGAAGGCATGGATGGTCTGGATCTTCAGCCCGCCTGGCGTCTCGACGGCGCGGGCGAACAGTTTTCGCGCGAAATCGAGATCCTTCGCGGCGCGCGGGCGCTCGGCGCCGGTCGCTGCGATGGCCTCGCGCAAGGCTTCGTCATCGAGCGCCGTCCATTTCGACAGGGTCTGGAACACCCGTTCCGCCATATTGGCGGCGGCCGCCTTGGTGAAGGTCAGGCACAGGATGCGGCCGGGTTCGCAGCGCGCCAGCAGCAGCCGGATGACCCTTTGCGCCAGCACATGGGTCTTGCCGGAGCCGGCATTGGCCGAGACCCAGGCCGAATTGCGCGGATCGGAGGCCCGAGCCTGCCGCGCCATTGTCTCTTCGGGAATCCTGCGCGCGCCGCTCATGAGTCCTCTCCGCCGTTTTCGCCGCCAGAGGCAGACCATTCGCGGGTGCGGGCGAGATGGTCGTAATCATTGTAGCGCAAGGCGAATTGCGGAAAGGGCCGCGCCGGATAGGTCTGCTTCGGATCGCGGAAGTCGTTCAGGAGCTTGATGAGTTCGTCAAAATGCCGCGCGATCAGGTCGCCGATCGGCTCTTTCTCGTCGGTGATCGGGCGCGCCTTGTCCTTGCCGCCGCCGACCGGGACATGGAACGCGTCGCTGACCTCGCGCGCCGCGACGCCGTGGAAGGCGCCGGAGGACAGCATTTTCGCCTCCAGAGTGAGTTGCGGCGCCCAGCCCGCGCCGACCTCCTTGTTCGAGGGTGGGCGGCCGCTCTTGTAATCGACCAGGGCCGCCTTGCCGTCCTTGAGCAGTTCGATCCGGTCCGCCTTGGCGGTGAGCGCGAAATCCGAGCCGTCGTTCAGCGGAATGCGCAGGCGCCCGCCGACTTCGACCTCCACGCGTTCGATGAGCGGGCGGCGCTCCGCCTCGAAGGCGAGAAAGACGTCGAGGCCCTGCAGCAGGCGCGGCCAGCGAAAGGCCTTGAATTCCGCATCCGTCTGGAAGGCCGCAAGCTTTTCCCGCGCCAGCTCGATCAGCTCCTCGCGCGCTGTTTCGGGCAGCGGCCCTGAGGGATGGCGCCGGCAGAATTGTTCGAGCGCCGCGTGCAGGGCCACGCCGATCTCGCGCCCGCCCGCCTCCTGGTCGAGCTCCGGCAAAGGCAGCAGCTTGAGGATAAATTCGGCGTAGATCGCATAGGGATCGCGCCGCAGGGTTTCGATCCGCGTCACCGACAATTTTTGTGGGCGCAGGGCAAGATCGGGCGCGGGCGCCGGCCTTTGCAGCGGCGGCTCGGGCGGAGCCTGGTCGAGACGTCGCGCGAAATCGAGGATTTTCGCGCCGCGTTCACGCAAAGGCGCAAAAATCTCGGCGCCGGCGAGCGCCTCCATGCGCTGGAGAAAGCGCGAAGGCGTCGTTGGCGCGCCGCCGCGCTTTTTCGCCCGGCTCAGCACGACCTCGGGCGCGCCGAAGCCCTGGACGAAATCATGCGCCGTCTGGCCGATGCGCCGCTCCGGCGACGACAGGCCGAGTTGCGCGCGCATCGACCGGTTGAGGAAACAATCGGTTTCGCCGCGCGGCGGCCAGACCGTTTCGTCGAGCCCCGCCATGACCAGACGGTCGACGCCGATCAGGCGCGCCTCAAGCAGGCCGAGGATCTTGAGGCGCGGATGGGCGCGAGAGGCGCCGCGTAAAACCTGCTCGCCGATCAAGGCGTCGAAAAAAGCCGCATAGCTTTCCGCGTGGAAAGTGAAGGCCGCATTGGCCGAGGCTTCCAGCTCGGCGAACATGGTCTCCAGCGCCGCGCCGTCGTCGCCGCCGGGCCAGGCCTGATCGTCGCCGCCGACAATCAGGCCCAGGGCCCGGCGATGGGCGGCGAGCCAGGGCTGCAATGGACTTTCACGGCCCCGGACCAGCGCGCGCAACGGCGCGAAAGCGGCGTCGAGTCTTGTCGCGAAAGTCGTGAGCGCGTCCCAATCCGCGTCCGCTATTTCCTTCTGGCGGGGATGGGCGTGCTCGTCGCGCGCCGCTTCGCGCGCCGGCGCGACCCGGTCGCGCCACGATGCGCCCGTGGCATCCGAGCGCAGCACGCCAATCTCGAAAAGGCGCGCCAGCCGGTCCGCCTCGGCGCCGAGGCCAAGGGAAAAATCGGGATGCGAGATCAGCGCCGCCCAATCCGCGTCCGCGCCGTTCAGCGCCAAAAGGACGAGCCGCGCCAGAGCGCCGGCGCGCGAAGCCGCGAGCGAAACGCCGCCGGAATCGTCGATCTCGACATTCCAGCGCAGCAGTTCCGCGCGCACGCGCTCCGCCAGGCCACGATCCGGCGTCGCCAGCGCTGCGGTGCGGCCCTCCCGTTCGAGCGCCCCGCGCAGGGCGACGGCGATGGCGAGCGCTTCCTCGCGCTCGTCCGCAGCCTCGATCAGGGCGACGCCGGCCAGCGCCTCCGCCAGCGCCTCCGGCGCTTGCGCAGCGCGCCAGCGCGGCCAGAGATCGGTGGTGTCGGCGGGGCGGAAGGCCTCGGAACAGAAGGCGTCGCGCAAGGCGCGCGCTCCCGTGGGCCCGCCCAGCGCGACCACGCTTTCACGCGGCGCGCCGATGGTCTCGATCAGCCGGGCGAGAAAAGCCTGCGGATGGGTGGCGCAAGGCTCGTCGCCCTTGTGAAGGGCGGCGAAGGAGTCCGGGTCGAGATGCTGGTCGAGGCCGGGCAGGACGACAGCGCCCTGCGGCGCGCGGGCGATCGCCTTCAACAGGCGCGCGGTGGCGATGTTCGAGCCGGTCGAGCCGATGGCGATGACCGGATCGCCGTCGCGCCCGACATTTTCGATGGCGCGCGCGATCAGCGCCTGCTGACGCGCCGCGGGATCGACAAAGCCGCGCTCCTCCCGGACCGCCGGCCACGCATTCGTGGCGATGTCGAGGAAATTCAGGGTGATCCGCCAATATTCGTCGAAATCGCCGTTGAGCGCCTTCAAGCCCGCCCAATCGATATTTTCGATGATCATTTCGTCGATCAGGGCGGCGAGTTCGCCCGAAAGGCGCCAGGCGTCGGCGGGATGGGAGGCGACGAGCAGACTCTCGGGACCATGGGTCACCTTGCCCTCGGCGTCGATCGAGACGATCGCCCGCCTCAACGATCGCGCCCAGGTCAGGATGAGTTCGCCCAGGAGCATGCGGCGCTCGATGTCGCCCGCCGCGCGAGGCAGCGCCGGATCGAGCGGATTGTCGAAGCCAGCCTCGCCGTTCACGCCGTCAAGTGCGCCAAGCGGCAGGATTTTCGGCAGCAGGATGGCGCGATTGCCGCTTTGCCGCGCAAGCTCCGTCGCCAGCGCGCGGCCGGCGCGCCGCGTCGGCACGAAGATCGTCGCCTTCGCCAACGCCAGCGGCCCGGAATGGCGCGACAGACCTGGAACCACCCGTCCATCGAGCAGGGCGCCGGCGAAAATCTCCAGGAAGGGCGCGCCGGGGGGAATGGTGAAAACGCGCGGCGTCACATCTCGCCCTCGGTTCGTTTCATCGACTTTCCGGCCCCGAACAAGCGCGCGATTTCGCCATAGCCGTCGGCGCCGTCCCGGACATTCGGGGCTCCCCCAAAAGGCGCGCCTGTCAGGCGACCGCCGCCCGATAAACCTTCTCCGCTTCCTCGATCGTCTCCGGCGCGCCGACATGGAGCCACCGGCC
>JAJXYV010000216.1 GCA_021780435.1 Pseudomonadota bacterium | reverse complement strand
GCCCGAGATAATCGAGAAGCTCCAGCGCCCGGCGCCGCGCCTCCTGCCTGGGAAGCCCCGCGATCATCTGGGGCGTCATGACATTTTCCGCCGCCGTGAATTCTGGCAGCAGGTGATGGAACTGGTAGACGAAGCCGATCTGGTTGCGGCGCAACGCGGTGCGCCGCGAATCGTCGAGGGCGGAGGTCTGCTCGCCCTCGATCTCCACCTCGCCGCCATCGGGCCGCTCGAGCAGGCCGGCAATGTGAAGCAAGGTCGACTTGCCGGCGCCCGAGGGCGCGACCAGAGCAGCGGCCTGATGCGGCCACAGCACGGCGTCAGCCCCGCGCAGGATTTCAAGATAGCCGTCGCCCTCGCGATAACGCCGCACGACTCCCCTCAGCCTGAGCGTCGGCCGGGTCGCTTCATTCCTTCCCGCCTCACTCATGACGCAGCGCCTCCACCGGATCGAGACGCGCGGCGCGCCAAGCGGGATAGAGCGTGGCCAGGAAGGACAGGCAGAGGGTCATGATCGCGACGCCGATGACCTCGTGCGGGTCGAGCGATGATGGCAGTTGCGAGAGATGGTAGACGTCGGCCGGGAAAAGGTTGAGGCCGAAGGTCCGGTTGATGAACGCGCGGATGTCTTCGAGCTGCAGCGCCAGCGGAACGCCGAGCGCCGCGCCGAGGACGGCGCCGATGGCGCCAATCGACAGGCCGGTCAGGATGAAGACGCGCAGGATCGATCCGCGCGTCGCCCCCATGGTTCGCAGAATGGCGATGTCCCTGCCCTTGTCCTTCACCAGCAGGATCAGGCCTTGGACGATCAGCAGCGAGGCGACGGCGACGATGATTGCCAGAATCAGGAAGATCGCGTCGCTTTCGACCTTCAGCACGTCGAAGAAGCTCTTGTAGCGTTGCCGCCAGTCGGTCAGCATGATCGGGCGTGTCACGGTCTGGACGATCGCCGCGCGGACGTCGTCGACTTTGTCGGGATGTGCGACGAAGCCTTCGATGATGTTGGCTTCGTCGGGCCGGTCGAAAAAGGCTTGCGCCTCGGCCAGCGGCATGAAGACGATCAACTGGTCGAAATCATAGAGTCCGGACTGGTAGATCGCCTTGACCGGATAGGCCTTGAGGCGCGGCGTGACGCCGAACGGCGTCTGCGCCCCCTTGGCGGTGAGGATCGACACCTTGTCGCCGGTCTGCACGCCCAGCGTCTCGGCCATTCGCTGCCCGAGGACGACCCCTGGATTGTCGCGATCGTCGAAATGCTCCAGCGTCCCCTGGCGGACATTGCCGACAATGCCGGGAAGCCGTTTGAGGTCTTCCTCGGTCACGCCGCGCACCAGCGCGCCGGTTTGCTGCTGCGGCGACGAAATCCCGGCCGCGCTCTCGACCATGGGAAAGGCGAAGGTCACGCCGGGGATCGCTTTCAGCTGTTTGGTCAACTCGCGGTAATCGGTCAGTGGCGTGTCGATCGGCTGGACGAAAATATGGCCATTGACGCCAATGAGCTTGGAAATCATCTCGTCGCGCATGCCGTTCATCACCGACATCACGACGATCAAGGCCATGACGCCGACGGTAATTCCGGTAACGGAAAGGCCGGCGATGGCCGAGGGGAGCCAGCGGCTGCGGCGCGAGCGCATGTAGCGCAGCGCGAGCATCCGCTCGTAAGCGCCGAAGGGTCGCGCGCCAGAGGACGACGCGCCGGAAAGGGCCGGACGGGCGACCGCGCCGGGGCGCCCCGCGAAAAGCCTGTTCAACTGGTTCATCTGGCCCCGTCACCAAAGCAAAGGCGGGCCGCCGGCGACGGATGCCGCAAAGGCGCCGCTTTGGGCGCGCCTGTCCGCTGGTACCCGGGAATTGAGCGCAAATGAAGGCCTTTCGGAAAACGGCGGTTGCGAACGAATGTCGCCGATTCGCCGGCGAAGGCAAGGATTTCCCCGCCGTTCATCGAATGTTTGCGACGATTCCTCAAGTTCTTAAGCCGATTTAGCGCGCATTTTAGCTGTTTCCCAAACGGGACCGCAATTCGGGCGTGCGACGGTGCCTGACCTGACGCCAGGAGCCCGCTGTGTCCGACCCCCGTTTCTTCGAATTGGCGCGCATGCCTTTGAACCAGCGTGCGGTCCGCATCGCCGAAATCTTCAATTCCGGCGCCGCCGAGGATGACGACGCCCCGAGCCGCGCGAAACGCCGCGCCCTGCGCGCCGAAGCCCTAAAGGAAAGCCCCTCGGCCTTTTTCGCACGGAGGATTCGCGAGCTGCGGCATTGGGGCTCGCCCCGCCGTGTCGGCGAAACCACCCGAATTGTCGCCAGAATGATCCGCGACTGGGCCGCCAACGGAGCCTTTCCCTCGCCCGGCAATCACACCCCCGGCTCGTCGGGTTTCTGCGGGCGGGCCGCTTCGCTTGCGCCCGATTATCTGGCCGAGGCCTATTCGCGTGGCCTCGCGCCGCGCAATTTCCTCGGCGTGGCGACCCTTTGGTCGCCCGCGACCAGGGCCGTGCTGCGGCCGTGGGATTTCCCGCGCGGGCTGACTCACGCCCATACGGAAGCCTGCAGCATCAGCCTCGACGAATCCTTCGATGACGTGCTGCGGGCCAGCGCCGGCCAGGACCCGGACCATCGGCGCGACCCATGGATCGACCTCGCCCTTGCCGACCTCTTCGACGCGGGCTTCGCCCATTCCCTCGAAGTTCGCGATATCGACGGCGCGCTGATCGCCGGACTGATCGGCGTCGCGATCGGCGGGGTCTTTACGATCGAGCGGCTCTATGCGCGCGACCAGGAGGCGCTGACGCGCGGCGTGAACAGCCTCGCATTCCAGCTGCAACGCTGGAATTTCGCCCTGATCGACATGCCCGCGACCTCGGAACTGGCCAGAAGCCTGCGCTGCGCGAACATCAGCCGCTCAGCCTATGGCGCCGAACTCGCCGGCAACGGCTGCGGCGGTCGTCACGGCCATTGGCGGATTTCGATGGACTTCCGTCAACCGGCGCGATCGAGCGATTCATTTCTCCCGCAAAAGGTCCCGGCCAATCAGCAAATGGGTCATGTGCGCGACGCCGTCTAACGGACGGCGCGGTTGAGCACGACGGCGTAGAAGCCATCCGTATCGTGACGCGCGGGCGTCAGGCGCAGGCCCGGCCCATGCGGCGAGGCGGCGTCCGCGAGGGTGGGGAGTTCCCCCCTGTCCAGGCTTTCCGTCGCCGATTCGGCTATGAAATCACCGTGCTGGCCGCAAAAGGCCGCGATTCGATCCTCGTTTTCCTCGACCAGCAGCGAACAGGTGACATAGACGAGACGCCCGCCCGGCTTCACATAACCGGCGGCGCGGGCCAGGACCTCGTCCTGCGCCTTGAGTCTCTGCTCCAGCGCGCCCGGTCGGATGCGCCATTTGGCGTCCGGATTGCGCCGCCATGTGCCGGTTCCGGTGCATGGCGCGTCAACCAGCACGAGATCACAGGCGCCGGCGAGATCGCCGACCGGATCGCGATCCGGCCCGCGCGGCGCGCGAACCTGGACATTGCGCGCTCCCGCCCGCTCCAGCCGAGCGAAGATCGGCGTCAGCCGGCGTCCGTCCGAATCGGTCGCGTAGATCTGGCCGCGATTGTCCATGTCGCCCGCCAAAGCGAGAGTCTTGCCGCCGCCGCCGGCGCAAAGGTCAAGAACCTGCTCGCCGGGCCGCGCCCGCGCGATCCGCGCGGCGATCTGGGAGCCTTCGTCCTGTATCTCCACCAGCCCGCGCACATAGGCAGGCTCCGCGGAGAGCGCCGGCGCCCGGCCATCCGCCCCTTGCGCGATGCGCACGCCGAAAGGCGCATGACGGCAGGGCTGCGCGCCGAGATGCTCCAACTCTGCGAGCGCCTGTTCGCGCGTGGCCTTGAGGGCGTTGGCCCGCAGGTCGAGCGGCGCGCGCGCGGCGAGCGCCCGGCCCTCCTCGGCGGCGCGCTCGCCGAAAGCGCGGGCGAAATGGGCGGAAAGCCATTCCGGGAAATCGCCGCGGGTCCAATCCGGCGCGCCCGCGAGATCGGCTGCCGCGAGCGCCGAAAGCTCCGCTTCCGACAGCGGCGCGGGCGCGTGGCCCTCGCCGCTGAAGGCGGCGGAAATCTGCTCGGGCGTATGGCCGCGAGCGAGAAGAAGCGCTCCGATCATTTCGGCGCGGGGCGTCTCGGCGTTCATGATCCACCGCGCGGATGCGCGGCGGCGCAAGGCGTCATAGACCAGCGAAGCGATTGCGGCGCGGTCCTTCGATCCCGCGAATCGATGGGCGAGGCCCCAATCCTTCAGCGCGTCGGCGGCAGGCCGGCGGCGCGTTTCGAGATCGT
>JAJXYV010000088.1 GCA_021780435.1 Pseudomonadota bacterium | reverse complement strand
GGGGCAGCCCCTCCAGGTCGCGCCGGAGGAACTTAGTGGTAAAAGTCTGAAGCTTCGTACCGGGTTCGGACGACCGCAATGGGTGGAGAACGGACGTAGGCGAAGAGTCGGGTGGAGGACTGTCCTGCGCCCATGGCAGTCGTCCGTCCGACGCGACTGGCTGCTCCAATCCGGACATAGAGTTGCCGGGCCGGTTCAGCCGCTATTGGGGTGGCGAGTGGACCTCCAGCTACGGATGGCGCAAGATCCTGGTAACGCCAATTGCGGACCCTGGCACCGCTCCGGAAACGAGACAATCAAGGCGCCGGTCCTTCGAAGCGCCGATGATCCGGCAGGAGAAGTGGATGCCCGAGGATGACCTTCCTCTGCTGACTTTCGTCGATGCGGAGTCGCTGCGGCGGTGGCTGGACGACCAGGGCGAGGCCTCTCCTGGAGCTTGGCTCAGGTTCGCCAAACAGGGCGCGCCGGAGTCGACCGTGAGCAAGTCGGACGCGATCGACTACGCCTTGGCCTACGGTTGGGTGGATGGCCAGCTTGGCCGCGTGGACGCCCATTTCTTCAAGACGCGCTTCACGCCGAGGCGGCCCAAGAGCGCTTGGTCACAGATCAATTGCGAGCGGGTCGAGAGACTGGAGGAAGCGGGCCGGTAAGATCGCCGAGATGGTGGCCATGCTGAGCCGGGGCGACACCATCCACCCTCGGAAAGCAAAGCGTTCCCGCTAGCGCGGCGGGACACGACCGACTGACGGAATGGTGGCGAACGCGCGCCAGGAGGGGACTCTCGGATCGCTTCAGAAACCGGACGCTCGCGCTGGACCTCGGAAAGCCGGGCCTTGGCAGGTAGCTTGCCTGCCAGCTGTCGACTCACCACCTTGGCCAGGACAAGGGCCACGGCTGACGCATGCAACCGATTTGCGCAATTTGCGGGCAGAGGATCGCCCCTGCCGACGATTCCGAGGAGCACATTCTCCCCGGGGCGATCGGCGGGCGCCGGACCGTGCGTGGATTCCTGCACGACGGCTGCAATCACCACTCGGGCCATACCTGGGACGCGGCGCTTGAAAAGCAGCTGCGACCGCTGGCCCTCCACTTCGGCGTGAAACGCCGAAGCGGACGGACCCTGCGCATGGCGATCACCACCACCGCTGGCGAGAACCTTCTGCTGAACGCCGGCGGCCAGCTGGAAATGTCCCGACCGGAGATCAAGCGCACGCCGATCCCGAACGGAGAGACCATCCAGGTCAAGGCCGGGTCGATCGCGATGGCGCGCGACGTGCTGGAAGGGCTGAAGCGCAAATATCCAAAGGTGGACGTGGAGTCGGTCTTGGCCAGCGCCGAGGTCCAACGGACCTACGCCCAGGGCGTTGGGCGGATTAACCTCGACTTCGGCGGCCCAGTGTCCGGTCGGTCCCTCGTGAAAAGCGCCTTGGCGCTGGCGCACGATGCCGGCCTTCCCATCGAGCGATGCGGCGACGCCCTGGCCTACCTGCGCGAAGCCGATGCCGAGCCCTGCTTCGGCTACCACTATGTCGATGACCTGGTCGATGGCCGGCCGCCGGCGACGCCACTGCATTGCGTCGCCATCGACGCCAACCCCAGCACCAGCTTGATCCTAGGCTACGTGGAATACTTCGGCATCCACCGCGCAGTGGTCTGCCTTGGGCGTGGCTATGCCGGCGAACGCCTGAAGGCCATCTACGCCCTCGACCCCCGCACCAGCGAGACCTTGGATGTCGCGGTGTGCCTCGACTTCGACGCCGCGGATGTCCGGGCGATCTATGACTACGAGCGCGACGACGCCGAGAAGCGACAAGAGGCGTTCGGTGCGGTGTTCGGTCCGGCCTTGAGCGATCACCAAGCCGCCGAGCGTGACAGGGTAGTCCGCGACAGCCTGAACTTCGCCTGGGCTAACTGCGGCGGCGTGCCGGATCAACCGCTTACTGCTGAGCACCTCGCAATGCTGAAGGAGTTGTTCGCCGACCGGGCGACACCCTGGTGGAAGCACGTCACCGGCCTTGACGAGCCGGCGGCGCGCCAGTTGGCCCTGGCCTACATCAGCCAGGTGCTGGCCGCGGGCCAATCGCCGACGGCTTAAGCCGGCAGAGGTGCCACGCCGATATATTCGAGATAGTGCCCGACTACCATTGCGTTCCAGGATTGGAGCAGGTCGCGACCGATGTGGTGGCTGGCGCTGGCGCGCGAGTTACTACGGGCCCGCCAATGTCGGCTTCCTTCCGCTTCCCGTCCTAAACCGGACAGTCGCTTAACGGCCAGGATCGGCCGCGCTCCAGCAGGGCGGCTGAAGTCCGCTATGGGTCGACTCCGGCCGCACACCGCCGGCACCGAGCGTCAGAGTTTTATCACTCGGTTGCACGGGCGCGATTTCCGGACTAGTCTAAGTAGACTAAGTCCGTCCGAGGCAACCGATGTCCACAGTCAATATCCACGACGCCAAGACCCACCTCTCCCGCCTGATCGAGCAGGCGGCGCAGGGGGAGCAGGTGATCATCGCCAAGGCTGGCAAGCCACTGGTGAAGCTCACGGCGCTTGAGGCCCCGGCGCACCCGCGCCGCCTTGGCTTCCTCAAGGGCCAGATCGCCGTCCCGGAGGATTTCGATACCATGGGTGCCGAGGAGATCGCGCGCCTGTTCGGTGCCGAGGCCGGCTGAGCGCGCTGGGATGAAACTGCTGCTCGATACCCATGTGCTGCTCTGGGCGGCGGGCGTCCCGCGGCGGCTGCCGCGCGCCGCGCGGGCGCTGCTTGAGGATGAAGCGAACGAATTGGTGTTCAGCGCTGCCAGTCTCTGGGAGGTGGCGATCAAGCAGCAACTGGGACGGGAAGATTTCCGTGCGGACGCGCGGCTCCTGCGGCGTGGCCTGCTCGATAACGGGTATGCCGAGCTTCCCGTCACCAGTGCGCACGCCGTCGCCCTCGACCTCCTGCCGCCGCTGCACAAGGACCCGTTCGACCGCATGCTGATCGCGCAGGCGTTGGTGGAAGGGATCATGCTGCTCACCGCGGACGCGAACCTCGCACGATATCCGGGACCGATCCAGGCGATCTGAGCCCGAGGCCTCGAACGAAGGGCGCAACCCGCCGTCCGTTTCTATTTCTTCGATCATCTACGATTGCCGTTCTTTGCCGTTGCGCGGCGGAGTTTCCGTCTTTCTATCTGTGCCCCGTTCGCATCCATGAGTGGGGTCGATGACCGGGACGAAGATTCTCTGGGGCCAGATGCTGGGCGCACTCGCCATGGTGCTGCTCGGCTGCTGGGCCGCCACGGAATGGACGGCCTGGCGGCTCGGCTTCCAGCCGGCGCTCGGTCTGCCCTGGGTCCGAATTGGCGCGGCGCCGGTCTATCAGCCGCAGCTATTCTTCGCGTGGTGGTACCATTTCGACGCCTATGCCCCCGGCGTCTTCGCCAGGGGCGCGGCGATCGCCTCGGCCGGAGGGCTCGGCGCGGCGCTGCTCGCCATCGTGGCCTCGGTCCTCCGCGCACGCCAGGCGCGGCACGTCACCACCTATGGCTCAGCGCATTGGGCGACGCGCCACGACATCGAGGCGGCAGGCCTGTTCGGTAACGCCGGGGTGCAGCTTGGCCGGCTCGGCGCGCGCGCCCTTCGCCATGACGGCCCGGAGCACGTGCTCTGCTTCGCCCCGACGCGCTCGGGCAAGGGCGTCGGCCTGGTCGTGCCCACCCTGCTGTCATGGACCGGCAGCGTCATCGTCCACGACATCAAGGGCGAGAACTGGACCCTGACCGCCGGATGGCGCGCGCAGTTCAGCCACTGCCTGGTGTTCGATCCGACCAACCCGCGCTCCGCCGCCTACAATCCGCTGCTGGAAGTCCGCCGCGGTGAGTGGGAAGTGCGCGACGTCCAGAACATCGCCGATGTGCTGGTCGATCCCGAAGGCGCGCTGGAACGCCGCAACCACTGGGAGAAGACCAGCCACTCGCTCCTGGTCGGCGCGATCCTGCATATGCTCTACGCCGAGCCGGACAAAACGCTGGCGGGGGTTGCCGCCTTCCTCTCCGATCCGGCACGGCCGATCGAGCGGACCTTGCGGGCGATGATGACCACGCCGCATCTCGGCGTCCGCGGTGTCCATCCCGTCGTCGCGCAGTCGGCACGCGAGCTGCTCAACAAGTCGGAGAACGAGCGCTCCGGCGTGCTCAGCACGGCGATGTCGTTCCTCGGCCTCTACCGCGATCCGGTGGTGGCGAAGGTCACGTCGCATTCCGACTGGCGGATCGCCGATCTGGTGATGGCCGGGCAGCCGGTGTCGCTCTACCTCGTCGTGCCGCCGTCCGACATCTCACGCACGAAGCCGCTGATCCGCCTGGTGCT
>JAJXYV010000054.1 GCA_021780435.1 Pseudomonadota bacterium | reverse complement strand
GGCGTGATTGCCGTGGTGGACGCCGCCGCAGTCGCCGAGGGCCGCTTTGCCGACGACGAGGAAAAGCTGGCGGCGCAGCGCGCCGAGGATCCCTCGCTCGACCACGACAACCCGCTTGAGGAGGTTTACGAGGATCAGCTGCTTTGCGCCGACCTGATCCTGCTCAACAAGACCGACCTGATCGATGATGCGGCGCTGGAGCGCGTGCGCGCCGAGATCAGCGCCGCGGCGCCGCGCGCGACCCGCATCGTTTCGACGCGCGAGGGCCGGCTCGATGTCGACGTGCTGCTCGGCCTCGCTGCGGCCGCGGAGGACGATCTCGCGGCGCGCCCCTCGCATCACGACGACGAAGAGGGGCACGACCACGACGATTTCGAGACCTTCGTCGCGTCGCTCGCTTCCGTCGCCGATCCGGCGGCTTTTTCGGAAAAGCTCGCGGCGATCGCGCGCGACCATGACGTGCTGCGGATGAAGGGCTTCGTCGAGGTCGAGGGGAAGCCGATGCGCCTGCTGGTGCAGGGCGTCGGCGCCCGGTTCTCCCATCATTTCGACCGCCCCTGGGCTCCTGAGGAAAACCGCGCCGGTCGTCTCGTCGTCATCGGCCAGAAGGGTTTCGACCGCTCGGGCGTCGAAGCCGCGCTTTCGGCGTAACGTCATGCACCTTGTCCGCACCGATCAGCGTTCGTTCGACGACGCGGCGCAAGCCGTCGATCTCGAACAATCGCCCGCGGACATTGTCGCGCTGTCCTTCGCGGACAGCGATCTTGCGCTGCTGGCGGGGGCGCATGGGCCAGGCCACCCAAGTCTGCGCCTTGCGCCGCTCGCGTTGCTGAAGCATCCCTTCTCCATCGATCTTTACATCGCAAAGGTGTGCGCCAAGGCGCGCTTCGTCCTGGTGCGGCTTCTCGGCGGCATGGATTATTGGCGCTATGGCGTCGATGAGTTGGCGGCGGCGGCGCGCAAATATGGCTTCGTTTTTGCTGTCGTTCCCGGCGACTCGATGGAAGACGCGCGGCTCGACGCCGCCTCGACCTTGCCGCCCCAAGATCTGCGGCGGATCTGGGATTATTTCCGCGAGGGCGGCGCGGACAATATCGTGTCCTGCCTCGATTTCGTCGCGACGAAAATCGCGGGCGAGGGCGCCGCTCCGCCGCCTAGACCGGTCGCGCCTTTCGGGATTTTCGCGCCCGGCTGTGTCAATGCCGCCGTGACGGCGCCGACGGCCTTCGTCCTGTTCTATCGCAGCGCCTTTCTTGCCGGCGACGACGCGCCAATCCGCGCGCTCGCCGAGGCGCTCGCGCGGGAAAACCTCCGCGTCCGCAGCTTTTTCGTCTCCAGCCTGAAGGAGCCCGCCGCCTGCGCCGCTCTGGCCGAGCGGATCGCAGAGGAAAAGCCGGAGGTCATCCTCAACGCCACCGCCTTTTCCGCGCGGCTCGACGCCGGGGCCGTGCTCGATGGCGCAGACGCGCCGGTCCTTCAGGTCATCCTCTCCGGCGCGCAGGCCGCGCAATGGCGGGAGTCGCGGCGCGGGCTTTCGGCGGCCGATCTGGCGATGAATGTGGTTTTGCCGGAAGTGGACGGGCGCATCGTGACCCGCGCCATTTCTTTCAAGCGCGAGCAGGAAACCCGCGAGGCGATCCAATATGCGCCGGCGCGCCACGAGCCCGAAGCGTCGAGGGTCGCCTTTGTCGCAGCGCTCGCGGCGCGCTGGGCGCGGCTGCGCGGCCTCGCCAACGCCGACAAGAAACTGGCGCTGATCCTGTCCGACTATCCCGCCAAGGGCGGCCGCGCCGGCTATGCCGTTGGCCTCGACGTCGAGCAAAGCGCGCGCGCCATCCTCGCGGGGCTGCGCGCCGAGGGCTATGACGCAGAGATTGCGCCGGAGAAACTGCTGGAGGCGTTGCAATCGCCGTCGCCGGTCGCGTCGTTTTCGCTGCGCGCCTATCGCGCTTTTCTGGACAGCCTGCCGAGAGATTTCGTCGCGGCGCTCGACGCCTGCTGGGGCGGGCCTGACGCTGACGCGGCGGTCGAGGGCGGGGCCTTCGCCTTTCGTTTTCTGCGGCTCGGCAAGATCGTCGTCGCGCTCCAGCCGGACCGCGGCGCGCCCGACAATCGCAAGGCCGATTATCACGACGCCGCGCTGCCGCCGCGCCATGGTTTTCTTGCCTTCTATGTCTGGCTGCGGGCCCGCGAAAAAATCGACGCGCTCATCCATTGCGGGGCGCATGGCTCGCTCGAATGGCTGCCGGGCAAGAGCGTCGCTTTGGCTGACGATTGCGCGCCGGAAATCGCGCTCGGGCCCACGCCGCTGATTTATCCTTTCATCGTCAACAATCCCGGCGAGGCGGCCCAGGCCAAGCGGCGGTCGTCGGCGGTCATCGTCAGCCATCTGTCGCCGCCGCTCGTCAAGGCGGGCGCGCATGGGGCGCTGGCCGAAATCGA
The DNA here is from genome assembly GCA_021780435.1 of Pseudomonadota bacterium. GTDB lineage: Bacteria > Pseudomonadota > Alphaproteobacteria > Rhizobiales > Beijerinckiaceae > Rhodoblastus. Next base: position 1,912 of record JAJXYV010000054.1, on the reverse strand, counting down.
GAGCCTGTTCGACGAATACGCCCAGGCTCAGGGCCTGGACCCGCGCCGCGCGAAAATGCTCGCCGATCTCATTCTCCAGCGCGCGGAGGCTGCCGGCCTGTTGCGCGGCGGCGGCGGCGAGGGCGAGGACGCGCTGATCGCGCTCGACGCCTGGCTGTGCGATCTCAAGGACATGCGGATCAACGACGGGCTCCATGTTTTCGGCGCCTCGCCGCAAGGCGCGTTGCGCGCGGAAATGCTGGCCGGCGCCGAAGGGGATGAATTCGCAGAGAAGATCGACGCCTGCGGGGCGGCGGAGATGGACGCGCTGGTCCATGCGTTGAACGGCGGTTTTGTCGCGCCAAGTCCCGCAGGCGCGCCGGGGCGCGGGCGGCTCGACGTGCTGCCCACGGGGCGCAATCTGTTCTCGGTCGATCCGCGCGCCATTCCGACCCGCACCGCCTGGGACATCGGCAGAAAACTCGCGCAGGAGGTGATCGAGCGCTATCTCCAGGATCACGGCGACTGGCCGCGCCGCATCGTGCTCGATCTCTGGGGCAGCGCCTCGATGCGCACTGGCGGCGACGATCTGGCGCAGGCTTTCGCCCTGCTTGGCGTGAGGCCGCTTTGGGACGCCGCCTCGACGCGGATGAGCGGTTATGAAATCCTGCCACTGGCGCAGTTGGGCCGCCCGCGCATCGACGTCACCTTACGTATTTCCGGCCTGTTCCGCGATGTCTTTCCCCAGCAGATCGAGGCCTTCGATTCCGCTGTGCGCGCGGTGGCGCAACTCGATGAGCCGCAAGAGGATAATCCGCTCGCCGGCGCGCGCGACCCGGGCCGGATTTTCGGCGCGGCGCCTGGCGCCTACGGCGTCGATCTTTCCAGCGCCTTCGCCGGCGCGCAATGGCGCGACCGCGCCGAACTGGCGCAGAAATATCTCGCGGCCAATGGGCAAGGCTATGGGCGCGAGGGCGCGCCGGTCGAAGCCGGCGATTTCGCGGCGCGCATCCGCGCCGCCGACGCTTTTGTCCATGTGCAGGACCTTGCGGGCCAGGACATTCTCAACGCCGACGCCTTCGCCACGCATGAGGGCGGCTTCGCGGCGGCGGCGGAATTTCTCGGCGCGGCGCCAAAACTCTACCATGTCGACGCCACGCGCCCCGAGGCCGCGAAGGTCCGCAGCGTCGACGAGGAAATTTCGCGCGTTGTCCATGGCCGCGCGACCAATCCGCGCTGGATCGAAGGCATGATGCGCCACGGCGCCAATGGCGCGGCGGAGATCGCGGAGACGGTCGACAATCTCTACGCCTTCGCCGCCTTGACCAACGCCGTCCAACCGCGCCATTTCGACCTGCTGTTCGACGCCTTTTGCGGCGACGAGAAAGTGCGTGCTTTTCTGGAACAGGAAAATCCGCGCGCCGCCAAAAGCATCGCGGAAAAATTCAGCGAGGCCGAGCGACGCGGGCTTTGGCTGTCGAGGCGCAATTCAACCGCCGCGATCCTCGCCGCAATGAGGGGCGAAACATGATTGAGAGCGTGCGCCCGATCGTCGATTCCCTGCGCAAAGGCTGGTGTCCGGGGGCGCTCGCGCCCATGCTCAGCGGCGACGGTTTTATTTTCCGCCTGCGCCTGACCAATGGCGTCCTCTCTTTTGAGCGCGCGAGAATATTCGCCGAACTGGCGGGGCGTTTCGGCAATGGCGCCTTCGATCTTTCCGCGCGCGCCAATCTGCAGATGCGCGGCGTGGCGGTCGTCAAGATCGAGGCGTTGCAGGAGGAATTGCGCGAACTTGGCTTGCTCGACGACGATGCGCGCGCGGAAGCCGTGCGCAATGTCGTTGGCAGTCCGCTCGCCGGTTTCGATGCTTCAGCCTTGCTCGACGCGCGCCCGCTGGTCGTCGCCCTCGAATCCCTGCTGACGCGCGAAAAAG
>JAJXYV010000234.1 GCA_021780435.1 Pseudomonadota bacterium | reverse complement strand
AGCAGGCCGTCGATATCGGCCGCAATATTCTCGGGCTTGTCGTTCGGCGCATAGCGCTTCACGACCTTGCCGTCGCGGCCGATCAGGAATTTGGTGAAATTCCACTTGATCGACTCCGTCCCGAGCAGACCGGGCGCCGCCTTCTTCAGATAGCGATAGAGGGGGTGGGCGTTATCGCCATTGACCTCGATCTTGGCGAACATAGGAAAGGTCACGCCATAGTTCAGCGTGCAGAAATTCCTGATCTCGGCCTCGTCGCCGGGCTCCTGATGGCCGAACTGGTCGCAGGGAAAGCCCAACACGTCGAAGCCGCGTTCGGCAAAGCGCTGCTGCAACGCCTCCAGACCGGCATATTGTGGCGTGAATCCGCATTTGCTGGCGACATTTACAATCAGCAGGGCCTTGCCGGCGAAATCCCCCATCCTTCGACTTTCGCCGTCGATTCCGCGAACCTCGATGTCTGCGAATTCATTCATGTGTCGGCGCTCCTGCGCAGCCCTGCGCGCCGCACATCATGCCGCCATTTCCGAGATTTCGCCATGTGAATCGCGCCCCGCGAGCATGGTCGCCCGCGCGCCGGAGGCCACCAAATCGTCGGACAGGTAGTCGCGCGCCCGCGCGTTTTCGGCGTAGATCACCGTGAGATCGGCGTCGCGGGCGATGCGCGCCGCTTCCGGCCCAACGCATGCGGCGATCACTGAAAACTCATAGGTCGCCTGCAGCGCGTCGAGAATCAGGTCGATATCCGCCGGCTCGCCCCAGACCGGGCCGCCAGACTGGATGATATGCAGCCGCGACGCGCCGTCGCGATAGATCGTCTCGGCGAAGGAAGCCTCACCTGACAGCAAATGCGTCAGCCCGGGCTGGAAATCGTCGTATCCGTCGTCAAGGCCGGCATTGCCCTGCGCCCCGGCGAGCGCCTCCGCGAGAGCGGCGTCGGAATCGTCGATCTGGAGCAGAATGGCGCGGCCTTCGCGGGCCAGGGCGCGGGCCAGGGCAAGGCTCGCGCAGCCGGCGGCGGAATCCGTGTCGCTGACCACGAGGATTTTAGCGCCGCCATCCGCGGCAGTCGCCGCGATGCGCTCGACGACTGCTTTCGAAACACCGCTGCGAGGGCCTTGCATGATCGTCGGCGTCTTGCTTTCTCCGGCTTCGGGCGAAGAATCCACTTCTTCGCCATCCGAATCTTGGCTCCCGGCGCGCCTCTCCTCCGCCACGGCCTCGGCCGCCCCGAGATCTGCGGACGGCGCCTCGTCCTCAAGCCTGACGGCCGGCGCGGCATATTCCGCCGCCGCCTGTTTGATCCGGCCGAAAAATTCCGCCGGCAGATTGACCGCCTCGCTGGCCTGCGTCTCGAACGGGGTAAATTCCGGCTCATCCTCCGGCGGCGGCGCGGCGCGGCGCTGACCGCGGCTCCCCGCGCCGGTCAACTCGCGGACGATGACCAGGGCGACCGAGAAGAAAAGGCCAGCCAGCGCCGCGAAAATCGTGATCGGCAGCTTTTTGGGAAAGACCGGCTGGCTCGGGGCAAGCGCGCGGGAAATGATGCGAGCGTCCGGCGGCGCCGAATCGGCAACGTCCCGAGCGAGCGCCGCCTGATATTTCGAAGCGAGGCTGGCGAGCTGATCTTTCAGGATCTTGGCGTCGCGCTCCAATTCCCGCAATTGCGCGGCGTCGTTGTTCGACGAGCCGACCGCGTCCTTCTGCTGTTCGAGCAGGGCTTCCAGATTGGCGACCTGCGCCGCGGCGACGCGGGCGTCATTGTCCAACCCTCGCGCGGCCTGCTCCACCGCGGTGCGCAACTGGGCGTCGAGATCGGACAGTTCCGCCTGCAGCTCCTTGATGCGCGGATGGGCGGGAAGAAGCGTGCGCGATTCGGTCGCGAGCTGCGCCCGCACCGTCACCCGTCGATCCGAGATCCGGCGCACCAGATCGTTGCCGGGAAAGTCGCCCACATCGGCGAGCTGGCCTTGCTTCAGGAGGTCGCGCAGGGCTCGCGCCTTGGCTTGCGCCTGCGACTGGGCGGCGCGGGCGTCGGCGAGCTTGCTCGCGATTTCGCCGAGCTGCTGCGTCGGCACCGTCGTATTCGCCGCGCTTTCGTAAAGCCCGGTCTTGGCGCGGAAGGCCTCGACCCTGGCGTCGGCTTCGGCGACCTTGGCCTCGAGCGAGACGATCAGCGGTTTGAGCGCCTGGGCCGCCTGATGCGCGTCCTCGCGCTTCGCCTCGGACTTCATGTCGATATAGATTTCCGCCACGATATTGGCGGCGCGCGCGGCGAGATCGGGGTCCTGCGAGGTGAATTCGACCTGCAAGACGCGGGTCTTGGCCGGCGACATCACGGTGAGATGATCGATGAACGTGGACAGCAGCCGGTCCTCGGCCGATTGGTCGTTCCGCGTCTTGCCGATCCCGAACAAGGCCAGCGGGTGCAGGAGCAGCCCGAGGCCGCTCGCGGTGGGATCGAATTCCGGATGGCCCTGCAAGCCAAGCTGCTTCACCGCCCGGCGCGCGAGATCGCGCGAGGTCAGGAGCTGGATCTGGCTGTTGATCGCCTCGGCGTCCGGCGCCGCGGCGATTTCGACCGGCGCGACGCCTTGCGGGGCGGCGCTTGTGAAATAGCTTTCCTGATTCTCGACCAGAATGCGCGATTCTGCCATGTAGCGCGGCTTGACGGACATGGTGAAAGCGAAGGCCAGCGCCGCCGCGCCCAGCGTCGCGGTCAGGATCATGCGTTTCTTGCGCCCGAGCGCCGCCGCGAGGCCGCCGAGGTCGATCTCCTCGGGGGCGTTCTCCATCTCGAAATCGAACTGCCGCGCGCTCATTCCAGACTCCGTGCAACGGCGGGACTCTAGGTCGGTTATGGTTGCAGTGGAGTTAACCGCCCGCTCGCAATCTTAACCGTTTCGTTTTTTCCGCAGCGCCGCGATTGCGGCGCAGGGCTGGGATTTCGCGCGATCTCGCGGCGCGGCGGCGGGCGGCAATGGTTAAAGGCAAAGCTTTGTTAACCATAAGCCGCTAGCTTCCCGCCCAGGCGCCATGCTGCGGCGCACGCTCGTCGGGTCAGTTCCAAGGTCCCTTTCATGCGCCGAATCCTCCTCCTCGCCGGACTCGTGTTGACAGCCGCGCTCGCAGGCTGCGCCGACCGGCGCATTCCGGCGGATTTCCAGGCCTATGCCGAGGCGCCCTATACGCTGGGGCCAGGCGACCGGGTGCGGGTCATCGTGTTCGGACAGGATTCCCTTTCCAATTCCTTCGCGGTGGACGGCTCCGGCCATATCTCTATGCCGCTGATCGGCCCGGTCCAGGCATCCGGCCGCACCCCGTCGCAACTCTCCGGCGAGATCGAGGCGCGCCTGCGCGCCGGCTATATCCGCGAGCCGCGCGTCTCGGTGGAAGTCGAGGCCTATCGTCCCTTCTTCATTCTCGGCGAGGTCACGACCGCGGGCCAATATCCCTTCGTCAATGGCATGAGCGTCGAAACCGCCGTTGCGATCGCCGGCGGCTATACGCCTCGCGCCCGCAAGGACAATGCGCAGATCACCCGCACCCAGGGCGACCGCACGGTCAATGTCGAGGTTCCGGTGACGACGCCGGTCCGTCCCGGAGACACGATCTATATCCCGGAACGCTTCTTCTGACCCTCGGCGAAAGCCTCCCTTCCATTCATTTTCCCGCTTTCCGCGCATGGGCTATATGAGGGGCCTGCGCCTCTGGCCTCTTTTTTTAAGATTCGTCGATTACAACCAAGGCGATTGCGGAATTCGGACCCCATGGCTTCGAGCGAAACGGACCTGCGCATCCTGCATGTGCTGCGGGCGCCTGTCGGCGGCCTGTTTCGCCATGTGCTCGACCTCGCGCAAGAGCAGGCGGCGCGCGGCCATGCGGTCGGGCTGATCGCGGATTCCCGAACGGGCGGCGAGACCGCCGCACGCCAACTCGCGCTCATCGAGCCGATCTTGCGGCTGGGCGCGCTGCGCTTCCCCATGCGCCGCAAGCCGCATCCAAGCGATCTTGCCGGCCTGGTCCGCGTCGGCGCCGCAATCGGCCGTCTGCAGCCGGACGTCGTTCACGGCCATGGCTCGAAGGGCGGGTTCTACGCGCGGGCCTCCGGCTTTTTGCCGACCCTGCGGGGGCCGCTGCGTGTCTACACGCCGCATGGCGGCAGTTTCCACCAGCAGCCGGGTCACGACCTCTACATGACGGTCGAGCGGATCGTCGCCAGCCAGACCGATTTGCTGCTGTTCGAAAGCGATTTCATCGCCGGGGAATATGCTCGGCGCGTCGGGCCGACGCGCGCGCTGCAATGCGTCGCCAAGAACGGATTGCGCCCCGAGGAGCTAGCCCCTGCGCCGGAAGCGCC
>JAJXYV010000056.1 GCA_021780435.1 Pseudomonadota bacterium | reverse complement strand
CCGCCCGTCTCCGCCAGAATCTTGGTGATCGCCGCCGTCAACGACGTCTTGCCGTGGTCAACGTGCCCAATCGTCCCGATGTTGCAGTGCGGCTTCGTACGCGAAAATTTTTCCTTGGCCATGGCCCGGACTCCTCAGAAGTTTCTCAGATGCGTCAGGCGTATTTCGCCTGAACCTTGGCGGCCTCGTTGGCCGGCACCTGTTCGTAGTGGTCGAATTGCATGGTGAAGTTGGCGCGGCCCTGGGTAAAGGACCGCAACTGATTGACGTAGCCGAACATGTTGGCGAGTGGCACCATGGCGTTGATGACATTGGCGTTGCCGCGCATGTCCTGGCCCTGGATCTGGCCGCGACGCGAGTTCAGGTCGCCGATGACCGAACCGGTATATTCTTCCGGGGTCACGACCTCGACTTTCATAATCGGCTCAAGCAGAACCGAGCCGCCCTTCTGCAGGGCTTCGCGGGTCGCGGCGCGCGAGGCGATTTCGAAGGCGAGAACCGACGAATCGACGTCGTGGAAGGCGCCGTCGATTAGCGTGGCCTTCATGTCGACCACCGGGAAGCCGGCGAGAATGCCCGCGCCCATGACCGACTGGATGCCCTTGTCGACGCCGGGAATATATTCCTTCGGCACCGCGCCGCCGATGATCTTCGATTCAAAGGCATTGCCCGCGCCAGCTTCGTTGGGTTCGAACACGATCTTGACGCGCGCGAACTGGCCGGTGCCGCCGGTCTGCTTCTTGTGGGTGTAGTCGATTTCGGCGCGCTTGGAGAGACGCTCGCGATAGGCGACCTGCGGCGCGCCGATATTGGCTTCCACCTTATAGGTGCGCTTGAGGATGTCGACCTTGATGTCGAGATGCAGCTCGCCCATGCCCTTGAGAATGGTCTGGCCGGATTCCTGATCGGTCGAGACGCGGAAGGACGGATCCTCGGCGGCGAGCTTGGACAGCGCGATGCCGAGCTTTTCCTGGTCGGCCTTGGTCTTCGGCTCGATCGCGATCTCGATGACCGGTTCGGGGAATTCCATCCGCTCCAGGATGACCGGCTTGGCCATGTCGCAAAGCGTGTCGCCAGTGCGCGTTTCCTTGAGGCCGGCCAGCGCGACGATGTCGCCGGCATAGGCTTCCTTGATGTCTTCGCGATTGTTGGCGTGCATCAGCAACATGCGGCCGACGCGCTCTTTCTTGTCCTTGGTGGAGTTCAGCACGGTGGTGCCGGATTCGACCTTGCCGGAATAGACACGGCAGAAAGTGATGGTGCCGACGAAGGGATCGTCCATGATCTTGAAGGCGAGCATGGAGAAGGGATCAGTGTCGACCGGGTTGCGGGTCATGACTTCACCGGTGTCCATGTCGACACCCTGGATCGCTTCACGATCGATCGGGCACGGCAGGAAATCGACGACGGCGTCGAGCAGGGGCTGCACGCCCTTGTTCTTGAAGGCCGAACCGCAGAACACCGGATGGAAGGCGATCCGGCGCACCGCAATGCGGATCATGCGCTTCAGGGTCGCCTCGTCCGGGGCGACGCCATCGAGATAAGCGGCCATGACGTCGTCGTCCATTTCGACGGCGGCCTCGATCATCTTCTCACGATATTCCTCGGACTGCTCCAGCAGTTCGGCCGGAATTTCCTCATCGTGATATTTCGCGCCAAGACCTTCGTCGTCCCAGACCACCGCCTTCATGCGGATCAGGTCGATGACGCCCTTGAAATTGCTTTCCGAGCCAATCGGTAACTGGACGCAGACCGGACGGCCGCCGACACGGGTCTTGATGTCGTCGACGCATTTGAAGAAGTCGGCGCCGATCTTGTCCATCTTGTTGACGAACACGATGCGCGGAACATTGTACTTGTCGGCCTGGCGCCAGACGGTTTCCGTCTGCGGCTCGACACCCTGGTTGCCGTCGAGGACGCAGACCGCGCCGTCGAGCACGCGGAGCGAACGCTCGACCTCGATGGTGAAGTCGACGTGCCCGGGGGTGTCGATGATGTTCAGGCGCTTGCCGTTCCAGAAGGTCGTCGTCGCGGCAGACGTGATCGTGATGCCGCGCTCCTGCTCCTGCTCCATCCAGTCCATCGTCGCGGCGCCTTCGTGCACCTCGCCGATTTTATGCGACTTGCCGGAATAATAGAGAATGCGTTCGGTCGTCGTGGTCTTGCCCGCATCGATGTGGGCCATGATGCCGAAGTTGCGGTAGTCTTCGATCGGATGACTGCGCGGCATGGTCAAAAAGTCCTTGGCGTGTGGCTGCGGGCTTACCAGCGATAATGCGAGAAGGCGCGGTTGGCTTCCGCCATGCGATGGGTGTCTTCACGCTTCTTCACGGCGGAGCCGCGGTTGTTCGACGCGTCCAGCAATTCAGCCGAAAGGCGATCGACCATGGTCTTGTCGTTGCGGCCGCGGGCGGCCGTGATGATCCAGCGGATCGCGAGAGCCTGGCGGCGCTCGGTGCGGACTTCGACCGGGACCTGATAGGTCGCGCCGCCGACGCGGCGGGAGCGGACCTCGATCGCCGGCGCGACATTTTCCAGCGCCTGCTTGAAGACGCCCAGCGGATCGGCCTTGGCCTTGCCTTCGATGATGTCGAAGGCGCCATAGACGATCGCTTCGGCGGAGGATTTCTTGCCGTCGTACATGATTGAATTCATGAACTTGGCGACGATGACGTCGCCAAACTTGGCGTCCGGGATGACTTCACGCTTTTCGGCGCGGTGACGACGAGACATGGCAGCTCCTAGAATCCAGATCTTACTTCGGACGCTTCGCGCCGTATTTCGAACGGCGCTGCTTGCGGTCCTTGACACCCTGCGTGTCGAGCACGCCGCGGAGAATGTGGTAACGCACGCCGGGAAGATCCTTGACGCGGCCGCCGCGGATCATGACCACGGAGTGCTCCTGGAGGTTATGACCCTCGCCGGGAATATAGCCGATGACCTCGAAGCCATTGGTCAAACGAACCTTCGCGACCTTGCGCAGCGCCGAGTTCGGCTTCTTCGGCGTGGTCGTGTAGACGCGCGTGCAGACGCCGCGCTTCTGCGGCGAGGCCTGCAGATGGCGGGCCTTTTCGCGATAGGTTTTCGGTTGCCGCGGCTTGCGGATCAACTGGGAAATTGTCGGCATCCTTCGCCCTTCCGAAGCGAATGTTGAAACGGTTGTACCGGGGCGTCGCCGCCCCGTCCTGCCCCGCCAGGACCCGGAGGCCCACAGCGAAACAAACGAGCGCCCTCGGCCCCGAGAGGCTTCAGGCGCTTGCCAGACAGAGGATCAACGCTATCCAAGCGCCAATCGTGTCGATGAACGACGCCGCACGGGTTATGAACCGGGCGGAATCGAATGACTATTCAGTCGCAAAGCTGGTCGACAGCGTTTAGACTGCCTAGGTTTCCGGCGAGGCGCCGAAAAACATGCCCGTCTACGGCCTGTCTGAAGTGGCGCGGAACATAGGGGCGGGATTCGTTTTCGTCAATCGTTTTTTCAAGGACAATTCCCGAATTCTCTGGCCTGTCCGAAGAAAAACGGTCAGCTTGCCGCCTCTGGCGCAAGGACTTCGTCGAGGAACGGACGTCATGAAATCCTATCGCAAGGAGCTTTGGTTCGAGACTCCGGGGCGGCGAGCCTTCATCAACATTACGCCACAGATAGAGGCCGCGTTGCGGGAAAGCGGCGTGCGCGAAGGGCTTTGCCTCGTCAACGCCATGCATATCACCGCCTCCGTCTTCATCAACGACGACGAGAGCGGCCTGCACCACGACTATGACGCCTGGCTGGAAAAACTCGCGCCGCACGAACCGGTCTCGTCCTACTGGCACAACCGCACCGGCGAGGACAATGCCGACGCGCATATGAAACGGCAGGTCATGGGCCGCGAGGTCGTCGTCGCCATCACCAACGGCAAGCTGGATTTCGGCCCCTGGGAGCAGATTTTCTATGGCGAATTCGACGGCGGCCGGCGCAAGCGGGCGCTGGTGAAGATCATCGGCGCGTGAACGCGAGCCCCCTGCCCGCCCGGCGCCGGCGACTCACGCGCCAGTGGATGACTGCGGCCCGTCGACGGAATCGGCCTCCGGAACTTCGTCCGCGAGGACGGGTATGACCTTCTGGGCGACGGTCCAGACGCCGTGCGGCTTGTCCGCATATTGGCCGAACTTGTTCGTGAACTGCCCCTGAATACAAGCCTGCTTGTAATCAAGGCACGGGACGCCGCGTTCCTTGACCACGGCGTCGAGCACCACCGGACCGGTTAGATTATAGACGCAAGTCGTCGAGTTCTCATTGATATTCTTCACGATTCGCGCGCAGACCTCCTGGAGGATCGGATTTCCCGGCGCGCAGGCGATGAAATAATTGGTCACCTCGCCACTCTTGCTTG
>JAJXYV010000232.1 GCA_021780435.1 Pseudomonadota bacterium | reverse complement strand
CGCGGGGTTTTCCAGGCGCATTCGTGACGCGGAGTTGAAGTCGCTCAGTTCCTGCGGTCGCCCGTAAGCTGAACCAGCGCCATGAAGATGTTGATGAAGTCGAGATAGAGCATCAGCGCGGCGTTCACCGACTTCTTGGTCGCAATCTCATAGCCGTCCGACTCGAGATACATCGACTTGATCGCCTGGGTGTCATAGGCGGTCAGGCCGGCGAAGATCAGGACCGTCAGGATCGACAGGCCGAACTGGAAGGCCGAGCTCTGCACGAACAGGTTCACCAGACTGGCGATGATCAGGCCGAACAGGCCCATCATCATGAAGGAGCCCATCGCCGACAGGCTGCGCTTGGTCGTGTAGCCATAAAGGCTCAGCGCGCCGAAGGTCGCCGCCGTGATGAAGAAGGCCCGCGACACCGAGGCGCCGGTGTAGATGAGCAGGATCGACGAGAGCGAGACGCCCATCACCGCCGCATAGGCGTAAAACAGATTGCGCGCCGTATCCGCCGCCATGCTGTTGATCTTGAAGGAGAAGAACAGGACGAAGGCGAGCGGGGCGAACATGATCACCCAGCGCAGCGGGCTGGTGTAGATCGCGGCGCCAAAATCGGTCAGATAGAGGCCCGAACCGATCTGATAGGGAGTCGGGACGCCGGCGACCGCCAGTTTGAACGCGCCGAGCGCAAACAGGCCGGTCAGCGCCAGGCCGATCGACATGTGGTTGTAGACGCCGAGCATGAACGCCCGCAGACCTTGATCTACATCGGCGCCCGTCCGGGCGTAGCCCCGGCTCCAGGGAGCGGCGTTGCGGTCAAAGTTGGACATGGGTTCCTCACGAAATGCCGCAGGTAAACTCCGCCCCGGACGATCCGCAGGCGGCGCGGCCTTTCAAATATGACGGCGGCGCACCGAAAAGACAAGGCGCGGCCGGCCGCGGGAACCTTGGCGCCGCATTACATTTTCGTCATTCTTCGCGCAGGCGGCGGCCCGGCTTTTCGCTCAAGCTTCGCCAGGTCCCGGCGAGTCCGATGACCAGGGCGAAGGCGATGGCGCCGATCGCCACGGCCATGGCCTGAGCGGGAAAAAACGTGAAGCTCATGTCGAGCAAGCCATGCGCGACGACAGCCGCGGCCAATGTTCCGGCAACCAGGCCGAAGGCGGCGGTGGCGGCGCCAAGCAGGGCGAATTCCAGCGCCAGCGCCCCGAGCAGACGGCCGCGCGTCGCGCCGAGAACCTTGAGCACGACCGCCTCATAGATTCGCGCCCTCTGGCCTGCCGCCAGCGCGCCCGCGAGGACCAGCGCCGAAACGACCAGGGCCAGAGAGGCGGCCGAGCGGATGGCGATCGCCAGTTTGCCAAGCAGGGCGTCGACCGTCGCCAGGGTCTCGCGAATCGACACGCTCGCGATCGAAGGGAAGGCCTTGGCCGCATCGGCGAGCAGCGCCGCCTCTCGCGACGGACCGGGCCGTTCCGGCAGGCTGAGGGTCATCAGCCGCGAAAAGGGCGCGCCAGCAAAGGCGTTGGGCGAAAAGACCAGCACGAAATTGATGTTGAAGCTGCGCCAGTTGACCTTGCGCAGATTGGCGACGCGCGCCGTCAGCGTGCGGCCCAGGACATTGACCGTGATCGTGTCGCCGATCTTCACCCCGAGCCCCTGCGCGACGCCGTTCTCCATCGAAACCAGCGGCGGACCAGCGTAATGCTCCGGCCACCATTGGCCATCGACGAGATGCGAGCCATCCGGAACCTGCGCCGCAAAGGTGATTCCCCGGTCGCCCTCCAGCGCCCAGCGGGCCTTGTCGGTCGCCTTGATCTCTTCGGCGGGAACGCCGTTCACCTTGACGATGCGGCCGCGCAGCATGGGAGCGACCGCCAGCGCGCCGTCGGGGGCTTCCTTGCGCAGGAAGGTCTCGAAATCCGCCGCCTGCGCGGCCTGGATGTCGAAGAAGAAGAAGCTGGGGGACTCCTTGGGCAGGGATTCGCCTATTTCCGCGCGCAGATTGCGTTCGACGCCGACGAGCGCGGTCAGCAAGGTCACGCCAAGACCGAGCGACACCAGAAAGGACGGCGTCAGCGCGCCGGGCCGATGCAGGTTCGCGATGGCGAGACGCAGGGGAAGGCGGCGCGAATGGGGCGCGCGGCGGGCGACGAACATGATGGCCCGCGCCACGCCATAAAGCAGAGTGAAGCTGAGCGCGACCGCCAGCCCGAACTCGGCAGTGAGAAGCCGGTCCGGGCTGACGAGCAGCGCGAAGCCGAACAAGGCGGCGGCCGCGAGCGTGGCGACCAGACGACCGCGCAGGCGGAGAGGCCCGAAATCACGCAGGGCCGTCTCGCGCAGCAAGGTCGTCACGGGCAGGGCGCGGGCGCGGTCGAGCGGCGCCGCAGCGAAGGCCAGCGCCGTCAGCAGCCCGAACAATAGTCCGGAGAAGGCGTCGCGCATGTCCAGACGAGGCGCGAGCGGAAAGGGCAAGGCGGCTCCGAGCGAAGCCGCCAGGATCTTCGGCACGGCGAGCCCAAGCGCCGCGCCCGCAAGCGCGCTCGCCGCCGCGACCACGAATGCCTGAAAGAGCACGAAAAGCGCGGCCTCGCCGCCGCTCGCCCCCAGCGCCTTGAGGATAGCGAGCGTCTTGCGCTTGCGGTCGATCAGGCCACGGATCGAATTGCCGACCCCGACCCCGCCGCAAACCAGAGCGGTGAGGCCGATCAGCGACAGGAATTGGGCGAAGCGTTCGACTGTGCGGGAAAGCTGCGGCGAAGGTTCGGCGCGGGTGCGAATTTCGAAACCGGAGTCAGGAAAAGCTGCGACAAAGGCCTTCTGCGTCGCGGCGACGGCGGCGTCGCTCGATTGTTCCGCCGGCAGGCGCAGGCGAAACGAAAGCCGCGCCAGAGACCCTGGCATGATCAGGCCGCTCGCCTTGAGCGCGGCGTCGCTGACAATCGCCCGCGGACCGAAGCCGATGGCGCCCATCGAATCGGGCTCGCTCGCCAGCCAGCCCAGGAGCCTGAATTTGGCGTCGCCGATCGCGACGCTGTCGCCGACCGTCACATTCAACCGCGCGCCAAGCGACCGATCGGCAAAAAGGCCGAAGGCGCCATCCTTTTCGGCCAACGCGTCGTAAAAAGCGGCTGCCGGAGCAAGTGGCGGATCGGTCGCCACCGCGCCGCTCAGCGGATAGGCCGAATCGACCGCCTTCATCTCCACCAGGGTCGAGTTAGGAGCATCACCGCGCCGGGCCATGGCGCGCAGCGCAACAACCTCGCTCAGCCGGCCCCGAGCGGCCAAAAAGGCTTTTTCCTTGTCCGAGGGCGCGCCGAAGGCGCGGCTGAAGGCGAGATCGCCGCCGATCAGGACCGCGCCCTGCTTGGCGAGGCCGTCGCGAAAGGCGCGCGCCGTCGCGTCCACCCCGACGATGGCCATGACGCCTAGAACCAGGCAGGCGATGAACACGCCGTAAAAACGCAAGCCGCCGCGCAGGTCGCGCAAAGCAAAGCGCGCCAGCGCCGCGAGTGCGGCGCCGCGCCGGACCGCTACGTCACGCTCCGGCATGTTCGACATCCTGCAGGGCGGCGGAATCGCTTTCGATCCGGCCGTTCCTGAGCCTGACAATGCGGCGGCAGCGACTCGCCAGGGCCTCGTCGTGAGTGACCAACACGAGCGTCGAGCCATGGGCGCGGTTGAGGGCGAAGATCAGCTCCATGATCTCGGCGCCGACGCCCTGGTCGAGATTGCCGGTCGGCTCGTCCGCGACCAGGATGGAGGGATTGGCGACGAGCGCCCGCGCCAAGGCCACCCTTTGCTGCTCGCCGCCGGACATTTGCGCCGGATAATGCCGCAGCCTGTGATCGAGCCCCACCTGCGCCAGAGCCTTGCGCGCGCGCTCGAAAGCCCCGGCCTCCCCGGCGAGTTCGAGCGGAATGGCGACATTTTCGAGCGCTGTCAGGGTTTGGATCAGGTGAAAGGCCTGGAAGACCACGCCGATCCGGGCGCCGCGAAACCGGGCCAACGCGTCTTCATCCATCCGGTCGATGCGCCGGCCCCCGACGTAAACCGAACCCGAGTCGGGCGCCTCCAGCCCCGCCATGACCATGAGCAAGGTCGATTTGCCCGAACCCGACGGTCCAAGCAGAGCGAGGGTCTCGCCTTTTGCGACATCGAGACAAATATCATGGAGGATTTGCGCCCGAGCCACCCCACTTCCCAAGGCAAGATTGACATTTGCGAGGCTTATGGCGGGATCGGACATGAAGAGTCTTTCGGAAAGGCCGCAATGACGACCGAAAATTTCTGGCCCGCGCGCGGACGCCGCTTCGCCCGATATGGGCGCCTTGGGCGTTTTCGCCAAATCTTTTTCGCGGCGTTCGCGCTCCTTTTCGCGCT